>JACJNW010000019.1 GCA_014695195.1 Cyanobacteria bacterium FACHB-DQ100
GAAGACCCGGAATTTGAAACGTTCTACACGAAGAACATTTTGCTGAACGAGGGCATCCGTGCTTGGATGGCTTCTCAGGATCAGCCGCATGAACACTTTGTATTCCCTGAAGAGGTTCTCCCCCGTGGTAACGCTCTCTAATCCTTCATTCGCAGGCAACCGCGACCAAGAATCATCTGGATTTGCTTGGTGGGCTGGTAATGCTCGTTTAATCAATCTCTCTGGTAAATTACTGGGTGCTCACGTCGCCCACTCTGGTCTGATCGTTTTCTGGGCAGGTGCAATGACCCTGTTTGAGGTCTCGCACTTCATCCCTGAAAAACCAATGTACGAGCAAGGTTTGATCTTGCTGCCTCACTTGGCAACTCAAGGTTGGGGCGTTGGGCCGGGTGGCGAAGTGATTAACACTTTCCCTTACTTTGTTGTGGGTGTTCTTCACCTCATTTCTTCTGCCGTTCTCGGTCTGGGTGGAATCTACCACGCAGTTCGTGGGCCGGAAACGCTTGAGGAATATTCGTCTTTCTTCGGTTACGACTGGAAAGACAAAAACCAAATGACCAACATCATCGGCTATCACTTAATCCTCTTGGGTCTGGGTGCATTGCTGCTTGTTATCAAAGCAATGTTCTTTGGGGGTGTCTATGACACTTGGGCACCAGGTGGCGGTGATGTCCGCGTAATCACCAACCCCACGTTGAACCCCGCTAAAATCTTTGGCTATCTCACTAAAGCTCCTTTTGGTGGCGAAGGCTGGATTATCAGCGTGGACAACATGGAAGACATTATTGGAGGTCATATTTGGGTCGGGTTCATCTGCATCGCAGGCGGTATCTGGCACATTCTGACCAAGCCTTTTGGTTGGGCACGTCGGGCGCTGGTCTGGTCGGGTGAGGCTTACCTGTCCTACAGCTTGGGCGCATTGTCCTTGATGGGCTTCATTGCATCGGTGTTTGTTTGGTACAACAACACGGCTTACCCCAGCGAATTCTACGGTCCGACTGGTCCTGAAGCGTCTCAAGCGCAAGCAATGACCTTCTTGATCCGTGACCAAAAGCTGGGCGCGAACGTGGGTTCTGCTCAAGGTCCGACCGGTCTTGGTAAGTACCTGATGCGCTCTCCGACGGGTGAAATCATCTTCGGTGGAGAAACCATGCGCTTCTGGGATTTCCGCGGTCCTTGGTTGGAACCGCTGCGTGGTCCGAACGGTCTTGACTTGAACAAAATCAAGAACGATATTCAGCCTTGGCAGGTGCGCCGTGCGGCTGAGTATATGACCCATGCTCCGCTGGGTTCGATCAACTCGGTGGGTGGTGTTGCAACAGAAATTAACTCGTTCAACTACGTCAACCCCCGCGCTTGGTTGGCAAGCTTCCACTTCATCGTTGGCTTCTTCTTCTTGGTCGGTCACTTGTGGCATGCAGGTCGCGCTCGTGCGGCAGTTGCAGGCTTCGAGAGAGGAATTGATCGCGAAACCGAACCCGTGCTGTCGATGCCGAACCTTGACTAATTTTTAGTCTTGGGTCAAATCTAAGCCTCCGCCCTGTGCGGGGGCTTTTTGCATGAGAAAAGTCCGCATCAAGTCAGATGTATTGCTTAAATAAATTGCAGTGCAATAGAAGGATCAACTTGCACCGTAAAGAAGAATGACTATTGCACTATTACTCACAATCATCGCCGCGATCGCGGGCGCCCTCAGTGCAGCCGCACGCACCGCTACAAAACTAAAATCCCAAATGACTTCCTATCAGCCCAATACTGTACAAGAAGCGAAATTTGAGCAGGCAAATCAAACCAAACTGCAACCTGATCTAGATTCAGAGCGTCCCGAACCAGTTGAGGCTCCTGAGTTCTCTGAGGCTGAAGCTTCTGCTCAGGGTTCTGAAGCTTCGACGATTGCAATTTCTTCAATGATGCCGATCGCAGAGCCAGATATTTCCTTGGCAACTTCACTCAGAATTTCAGATGTGGTTGAATCGGACTTGTCGATCGAGTCTAAGCCACAAGAACATCACCATACGTCAGTTCTCGAAGAAATTGGACAGCTAGACCATAGCGAGGAGCAATTCAGCCAGCTTCAACAGCAGGCAACTGATTCAGATCATTTAGTGCGATTAACCGTTGCGGTCGAGCTAGGGGAGATGGCAAAACAAGGGCAAGCCAGCGATCGGGTCGTTGCTCTGCTGAATCAACTCATGCAAGATGCGGACATGGAGGTTCGAGTGCAAGCAGGTACCGCACTGGCGATGATTCCGATGGAAACGATCGGCGAGTAAGCGGTTAACTCCGATTGCCGTGGGTGGGGCAAGGTGGCGCAGAAATCGAGCGATCGAGCCAGCCGACCGCTTGCTGCAATCGGGGTAACGCTTCTTCTGGGTTGTCTTTCAGTAGGTAAACCAGCGCTACCGCAGATTGTTCGATCGCTCTTGCTTTCCGATTTGATTTGAGGCGATGCCAGTCGCGATCTCTGATGCTGAGGCGTTCGACGAGGGCTTGAGCGAGTTCGATCGTACTAATTTCGGAGAGGGATGGCTGAGAAGAAAGAGTGTCTGACATGATTCAGAGTGAGTAGAATGAAGCGTTCATCACTTATTCTGACGCATGGCGGCTTCTTCCGACGAGATTAACTTTGAGCAGGCTTTAGAGAACGTTGAACGATCTCTCGATCAACTGAAAGGGCGGTATGCCCAGGTTCAGCAGGACGAACAGCAGCTTGAAACGTTACAGCAGCGAAAAGCAACGCTTCAAACTCAGAGAAAATCTGCCGCGCTCAAAGCCGAATTACGAGAAATTGAGCAACAATTAGAAGAACTGGAATTGAATCTGGAAAGTCGGCTGTTTTCTTGGTCTGGCTTGAAAGAAGTATTCTGGCAGGCGGTACGATTTGGGGGGTTGGGCATTGCGATCGGCTGGTCGCTGGCATCCATCACCCTTAAAACGCCGACTCCCACCAATTCCTCGACTCCTTCTAATAGTTTGTCTAGCCCTTAGTATTGTTATGACTCGACGTATTGCAGAACTCCTCCGCGCTGGTCAACCTGACGAAACCGTGACGATCCAAGGTTGGGTACGGACTAAGCGAGAACAAAAAGGCTTTTCGTTTATTGAAGTGAATGACGGTTCTTCGATGGCGGGGTTGCAAGTCGTGATTAATCAGGATGTACCCGATTACGAGGCGAGTCTGAAGCGAATTAGCACTGGGGCATCGGTTGAGGTGTCGGGAGTGCTGGTTCCGTCTCCAGGGAAAGGGCAGCGAATTGAATTGAAAGCAAGCTCGGTCACGGTTTATGGGGAAGCTGATCCCGAAACTTACCCATTGCAGAAAAAGCGACATTCGTTTGAGTTTTTGCGGGAAATTGGACATTTGCGATCGCGCACCAACACATTAAGCGCAGTGTTCCGAGTCCGAAATGCCTGTGCGACTGCAATTCACCAATTCTTTCAAGAGCGAGGATTTCTGTGGGTGCATACGCCCGTGATTACAGCAAGCGATTGTGAGGGCGCGGGTGAGATGTTTGCGGTAACAAGTTTGAACTTGAAACAACCGCCGCTGAATGAACAAAAAGATATCGATTATACGCAAGACTTTTTTGGTAAGCCTGCTTATCTAACAGTAAGCGGACAGCTTGAAGCGGAAATTATGGCGATGGCGTTTAGCAATGTCTATACGTTTGGCCCCACATTTCGAGCGGAAAACTCTAATACTTCGAGACATTTAGCCGAATTCTGGATGGTTGAACCAGAGATGGCATTTTGTGATCTCGAAGGCGATATGGACTTAGCTGAGGCATTTTTGAAATATATTTTCAGCTATGTATTGGAGCATTGCCCGGAAGATATGGAGTTTTTCAATCAGAGAATTGATGACTCAGTATTAGCAACCGCAGAGAATATTATTAACAATCAATTTGAGCGGATTACTTATACAAAAGCGATCGAACTCCTCGAAAAAGCCGACAAGAAATTTGAGTATCCCGTTGAATGGGGCTTGGATTTGCAGTCGGAACATGAGCGATATTTAGCTGAGGAATTGTTTAAAAAGCCAACGATCGTCACTGATTATCCAACGCAAATCAAAGCGTTTTATATGCGTCTCAGTGATGATGAAAAAACAGTTCGGGCGATGGATATTCTCGCACCTAAAATTGGGGAAATTATCGGCGGATCGCAGCGAGAAGAACGGCTGGACGTTTTAGAGCGTCGCATCGTACAGCAAGGATTAGATCCTGCAACTTATTGGTGGTATCTGGATTTACGGCGCTACGGAACTGTGCCTCATGCTGGATTTGGTTTAGGGTTTGAGCGATTGGTGCAATTTATGACAGGAATGGCGAATATTCGCGATGTGATTCCATTCCCTCGAACACCTCAAAACGTGGAGTTTTAGCGTGAGAACAATCAAGATCATTGTTGAAAAACATTCAGACGGCTATATTGCTTATCCTCTAGGAATCGAAGGTGTTGTCGTTGGAGAAGGCGACACCTATGAAGAGGCGTTAGCGGATGTTAAATCGGCAGTTCGTTTTCATGTTGAGACGTTTGGAGAGAAGGTTCTCGATCCTGAGTCGCTCGTGCTAGAAGCCTTTGTTGCTGAGGCAGCGCTCTAAATGCCCAAATTTCCACAAGATGCGCCAAAAGCAAGAGTGCTTCGGGCACTTGAATCGCTTGGTTTTCAAGTAGTACGGGAGAAGCAGCATATTTCGATGAGCTGAAAAAACGAAGATGGAACAGAAACGCCCTTGACGCTGCCAAATCATCGTCAAATCAAAGCCTCAACGCTGCGATCGATTTGCACACAAGCTAGTATCTCACGCGAAGAGTTTTTACAAGCTTATGAAGAGAATTGATACAGCACTATGAAGATATCAACTTTTGCAACGATCGATTGAGCGATCGCAATATCTTCGGTTGAAATCTGTAAACTCCATAACACTTAAGGTACAGTTCAAACAATTGCTTGCACAATTAAAATAACAGGCGATATTTGTGATCCCGCTCTGTTCATTGAAGCGATGGCAATAACAAACCGACTGCCCCAACAAGCTGAAGTTGAGACTCGCACCCGCATCTTGAAAGCGGCGTTGAAACTGTTTGCAAAGCAAGGTTACGATGGCACAACAACGCGGGATTTGGCAGAAAAAGCGGGGGTGGCAGAAGGAACACTGTTTCGCCATTTCACGAATAAAAAAGCAATTCTGATTGAAGTCGCAACGCAGGGTTGGATCGAGATCCTGACCGATTTGCTGACTGAATTGAGTGAGATGGGTAGCTATAAAGCGATCGCTCAAGTAATGCGGAAACGAATGCTCAATATGCATCAGAATGTGGATTTGTTTAAGGTCTGTTTTATGGAAGCGCAGTTTCATCCG
Organism: Cyanobacteria bacterium FACHB-DQ100; assembly: GCA_014695195.1. Lineage (NCBI taxonomy): Bacteria > Bacillati > Cyanobacteriota > Cyanobacteria bacterium FACHB-DQ100. The sequence goes on from JACJNW010000019.1 coordinate 5,367, forward strand.
GATTTGCGCGATCGAATTCAGTCTGAGGTGGTTGAAAAAATGACCGATGTGGCGGAAGCATTCTTTCAAACCGCGATGGATCAAGGGATTTATCGTCCAATGAATCCGAGAATGGTAGCGCGGGTGTTCTTGGGAATGTTTACGATCGCTGGATTTAGTCAAGATACGATTATGGCTCCGGGGAGTTCTCCGAATGAAATGAAAGAGATGGCAGAGGGAATTGCCGATATCTTTTTAAATGGAGTCCTTGCAGAAAAAACTTCATGAGTCGATTGGCTGACACGCTCAAGTCTAGAAGACAACGGCTTGCAAAATTGATTGATTTCCCGGTGTTGCTGCGATCGGGAGAATTCAAACCCCGCAATTTTCCGGCGAATCCTTATCCCTTTCGTGCGAGCAGTCATTTTCTCTACTTTGCGGGATTGTCTTTGCCAAAAGCCGCGATTCGGATCGAAGGCGATCGCTTGACGCTGTTTCTCGACGATCCTGATCCTTTGAGTGCCCTTTGGCATGGTGAATCACCCACTTGTGATCAGATTGCTGCGGAGATTGGAGCCGATGAAGCTTACCCGCTATCTGAAATAGCAAAGTTTGCAGCAGTATCAGATGATCCAAAGTTTACAACTGCGATCGTACAACTGCGTTTAATTCATGACGAAAGCGCGATCGCTGAAATTCGTAAAGCGGTTGCTGTGACGGTTGAAGCTCAACGGACTGGAATGCAGGCAACTCTCAAGGCGCAAAAGGAATCCCAGATTCGAGCTGCAATGGAAAGTGTGATTCTTTCGCATAACATGACCTGTGCTTATAACAGCATTGTGACTGTACACGGGGAAGTTTTGCACAATGAACATTACCATCATGCGATCGAACCTTCTGATCTGATTCTTGCCGATGTGGGCGCGGAAGCTCAATCAGGTTGGGCATCAGATGTGACGCGAACTTGGTCAGCGAGTGGGAGATTTTCGCCAACTCAGAGGGCAATCTACGAGATTGTCTTAGCAGCGCACGATCGGGCGATTGATGAAATTCGTCCTGGTGTTGAGTACCGCGATATTCATCTATTAGCTTGTGAAACGCTGGCAGAAGGCTTGCTCGATTTAGGCATTCTGCGCGGGAATGCAGCCGATTTAGTAGATCAAGATGCGCATGCGTTGTTTTTTCCGCATGGAATCGGGCATCTATTGGGTTTAGATGTGCATGATATGGAAGATTTAGGCGATTTAGCAGGATATGAAACAGGTCGATCGCGCAGTTCGCGGTTTGGACTTGGGTATCTCAGATTGGATCGACCCCTAAGAGCAGGAATGGTTGTGACGATCGAGCCTGGATTTTATCAAGTTCCAGCGATTCTCAATGATCCACAACGGCGTGAAAAATACCGCGATATGGTGAACTGGGAGCGATTAACTGATTTTGCTGATGTTCGGGGCATTCGGATTGAAGATGATGTGTTGGTGACAGTAGACGGTTCAGAAGTGCTGAGTGCTGCGCTACCAACTGATCCAAGTTTGGTTGAAAGTATTGTGGAGCAAGGTTCATGACTCGGAAATCAATTGCAAACTTCTGTGCATTGTCGTTGAGCTTATTCGTTCTATGGACAGCACCCAGCGATGCTCAAACTCTTCCGGCTGCGATTTCGGTCAGTACACCCACACAGCAAAGATTAGATCCTCAAGCGGTTCTCAAACAGTTGCGCTCTTCGAGAGTGATCTATTTGGGCGAAACGCATGATAGCGAAGCGGATCATCGCGCTCAGTTAGAAATTGTTCGATCGCTCTATCAACAAAATCCCAAGATCGCGATCGGCATGGAAATGTTTCAACGCCCTTTTCAATCAGGCTTAGATCGTTATTTAGCAGGAGCGTCAACCGAGACGATGCTGCGGGAGTTTACCGAATACGATAAGCGCTGGGGATTCCCGTGGGAATTCTACTCTCCTATCGTCAATTTCGCTAAACAAAATCAGCTACCGGTAATTGCGCTGAATACTCCTACAGAAGTCACTCGCAAAGTGGCGCGGCAAGGATTAGAAAGTCTCACCGAGGCAGAAAAGCGCTACATTCCGCCGATCGCTGAAATTCGCGCAGAGCCGGGGCGATATCGCGATCGCTTACGGGAACTATTCAATGCGTTTCACTCTGGCAAAGGCAACAATCGCGGGTTTGAGCGATTCTTTCAGGCGCAGGTACTGTGGGATGAAACGATGGCAGATGCGATCGCGCAGTTTTTGAACCAGAATCCCGATCGCCAAATGATTGTGCTGGTTGGTCAAGGTCACATTATTTATGGTGAAGGGATTCCTGATCGGGTGGCGCGACGCATTCCGCAGGTTAAACAGTCCACCGTGCTGCTGAATCCACCCGCACATTTTTTGAAAGAAGAAGCAATTGCCGATTTCTTCTGGAAAACTCGCTAAGACCGTTCTGCTAATTCCTGGACAAAGATTTGATGCTCAGGAGATTGTAGTCCGAGTTGTAAGGTATTCATAACAGTAAACATTTCACCGTTTAACAATGCCGCCACTTCTAGCCACAATCCCGGAAATACTTGACTCTGAATGATGCCACTCTCATTCGGTTCCACTAAAACATACTGTTCATTTTCCAGTCTAAACCAGCTCAATTGATTCTCAAACGTTTGCCAAACAAGGTATTCTTGAACGCGATTCCGGCGATAGGCCAATTAATTCTGCTTTAAAGTTTTCTGGAGTGGCTGCATATCGACGCTCGAATTCGGCACGAGTGAGACGATCGCGGCTCGCTAACGGCGCAACGGATTGTTGTTTGGGTTGCTGCAACACCATAAGAACTTCCTTAAAGCAGATGCTTTCATTTTAGGATGTGAAATCTGTGTGTTTTCTCGATCATAAAGAATTGAATGTTGATCGATCGCCATACCTTTAACATAGAAGTATTGGGAATCAGCGCAAAGCTATGCAATTTATCGATCAAGCAGAAATTCAGGTTCAAGCCGGCGATGGCGGAGATGGCATGGTGTCATTCCGGCGGGAGAAGTATGTGCCTGCGGGTGGGCCAAACGGCGGCAATGGGGGACGCGGCGGATCGATCGTTCTCAAAACCAACGAAAATCTTCAAACCCTGCTCGATTTTCGCTACATGAGATTGTTCAAAGCGGATAACGGACAGAAAGGCGGCTCGAATAATTGCACCGGGGCATCGGGGCGCGATCTCATCATCGAAGTTCCTTGCGGTACGGTGGTTTATGATGCCGAAACCGATGAAGTGATCGGAGACTTAACCAAACAGGGTCAGACTCTAAAAATCGCAGAAGGCGGACGGGGCGGTTTAGGCAATCATTGTTTTTTGAGTAATCGCAATCGTGCGCCGGAAAATGCGTTTCCAGGACAACCCGGAGAAGCACGATCGCTGCGACTCGAACTCAAACTATTAGCCGAAGTTGGAATTATTGGCTTACCGAACGCAGGTAAATCCACGCTGATTTCTGCATTATCGGCAGCACGTCCGAAAATTGCCAACTATCCGTTTACAACCCTGGTTCCAAACTTGGGAGTGGTTCGCAAACCAACCGGAGATGGCACTGTGTTTGCAGATATTCCGGGATTAATCGAAGGCGCACACATGGGAATTGGACTCGGACATGATTTCTTGCGCCATGTGGAGCGGACTCGATTACTGTTGCATCTGGTTGATGTCACTGCCAATGATCCGATCGCAGATTATCAAACCATTCAGGGCGAACTTGATGCTTATGGACGAGGGTTAAGCGATCGTCTCCAGATTCTTGCAATCAATAAACTTGATGCGGTCGATCCAGAAAGCGAGGAAGTGAACGCGATCGTTTCTGAATTAGAACAACTGAGCGGTACGACCGTGTTCAAAATTTCAGCCGTATCACATTTTGGACTTGAGACATTAATGCGGCAAGTTTGGCAGACTCTCGATGAGTTGAAAGCGCAGGAAGAAGCAGAACAACTCGCGATCGAAGAGTCAATCGAGGAAACAGCCATGTCTTTGGAACCCAGAAGCTAAGAGAAAAGACCGCTATTTTAGTGAGCGATCGTTTTATTGTTGGCAGCTTATCCAGCAATGCAGCGATCGCTGTATTGTTATTGATTTAACACATCATCGTAAGGGATAGCCTAAGGGCGAACAGATTAGCTCCTCAGAGATAGGGAGTTTTGGGGATCAACAGTGAGACATTCCCTCGGACAGAAAGCGACTTGGCACCCGTGGTAGAGGGGAACCTAAACGCTTCTCAACTAGATTAATTGCATTAATAAACCTTTGTGCCGCATTACCAAGATCACGTTGCTAGGCGATCACAAAAAATCATTAGATAACGCACTGAATCTCATTTAAGACACTAGGATTTATTCACTATGTATGCACCCATCTGGACAGGAAAAGTTTATCCCTTAGGCGCAGCTTGGGACGGAAAAGGAACCAATTTTTCCCTCTTTTCCGAACACGCCACTGGTGTCGAGGTCTGCTTATTTGATCCAGATGGTTCAGAATTGCGTTTACCGCTCTACCAAGGACAGAACTTTCTTTGGCATGGTTATGTTCCGGGAGTTGCACCTGGACAGCGATATGGCTTTCGAGTTCATGGAGCATGGGAACCTCAGCGCGGACACCGGTTTAATCCAAATAAGCTTTTAATTGATCCTTATGCCAAAGCGATCGACGGCGATGTTCAACATGGTGAAGCAATCTTTAGCTACCGATGGGGCGATCTAGCAGAAGATTTAGGCTTTTCTGATTTAGATGATGCTCATTTAGTGCCTAAGTGTGTAGTGGTTGATCCATCATTTAACTGGCAGGGCGATCAACTCCTACAAACCCCTTGGAATGAAACCGTAATCTATGAGATGCACGTCAAGGGATTCACAAAGAACCATCCTGATATTCCCGAAGAGCTACGGGGAACTTATGCCGGAGTTGCACATCCAGCGGCGATCGAGCATTTGAAAGCGCTGGGTGTGACTGCGGTTGAACTCATGCCTGTGCATCACTTCCTGGCGCATCCAGGGCATCTAGCCGGCAAAGACTTAAGCAACTATTGGGGCTACGATTCGATTAACTTCTTCTCGCCGTATTCCGGCTACAGTGCGGATAAGAGCCTGGGTGGACAAGTGCGAGAATTCAAACAAATGGTCAAAGCTTTGCACGAAGCTGGGATCGAAGTGATTTTGGACGTGGTTTACAATCACACCGGGGAAGGAAATCACTGCGGCCCAATGCTTTCACTGCGAGGCATTGATAACAAAACGTACTATCGCTTAGTTGAAGGCAATGAGCGGTACTACATGGATTTTACCGGATGTGGCAATTCGCTGAATGTTCAAAGCCCCCAAGTGCTCAAGCTGATTATGGATAGCTTGCGCTATTGGGTAACAGAAATGCACGTTGATGGTTTCCGGTTTGACTTAGCATCGGCACTAGCGCGGGAACTGTATGCGGTAGATAACTTAGCGTCGTTCTTCGACATTATTCATCAAGATCCGATTCTTGCAGGTGTGAAGTTGATTGCGGAACCTTGGGATGTTGGGGATGGTGGCTATCAAGTGGGTAACTTCCCAATTCTCTGGTCAGAATGGAACGGAAAATATCGCGATGAAATGCGCGACTTTTGGCGCGGACAAGATGGTAAGCTCGGCGAATTTGGTTATCGATTCACAGGGAGTCCAGATCTCTATCAACTCAATGGTAGAAGACCTCACGCCAGCATCAACTTCATCACAGCGCACGATGGCTTCACGCTTCGAGATTTGGTGAGCTACAACGAAAAGCACAATGAAGCAAATGGTGAAGACAATCGCGACGGTGAAAGCCACAATCGCTCCTGGAATTGCGGAGTGGAAGGTGAAACCGATGATGCTGAAGTTCTGAGACTGCGCGATCGACAACAGCGCAATATTCTCACAACCTTGATGTTGTCGCAGGGCATTCCGATGATTGTGATGGGCGATGAAATGGGTCGGACTCAATCCGGCAACAACAATGCTTACTGTCAGAATAATGAACTGTCTTGGTTAGATTGGGAGTTGCGCGATCGTAATGCGGATTTGCTCAATTTCACACAGCGATTGATTCATTTCCGTCAAGCGCATCCTGTGTTCCGTAGGCAGCGCTGGTTCCAAGGTCAAGCAATTCACGGTTCGAGTGTGAGTGACATTGCTTGGTTTAATCCCGATGGTAATGAAATGACCGCTGAGCAATGGTGTAATGGATACGCTAAAGCAATTACGGTGTTCCTGAATGGTAGTGAACTGCCGGATCGAGGCCCGAAAGGTGGACGCATTAAAGACAATAGCTTCCTACTTCTGTTTAATGCTCATTGGGAAATGATTGATTTTGCTTTGCCTGAGCGGTTACGCCAACGCAAGTGGACAGCACTGATCAATACAAAAGAGCCGCGCTTCCTGGATGAAAAGATTATCTTCACGGGGACGAAGAATGTTCCGGTTATGGGCCGATCGTTGGTTATCTTGCAATCTGGAAACGGTAAAGCTTAGGTGTGCAAAACCCTCTGCTGTTTGAGTAGACCTGCTGCATGAATCTCTGACAGGATTCATGCAGCAGGTAATCAAGTTATTCCGCGCCCTCGATCGGTGCAAATCCCTGACGCTGAACATTTTCTGTCACCACGCGCGGTTCTAGGAATTGGAGCAGATAATCGACTCCGCCTGCCTTAGAACCCACGCCGGAGAGCTTAAAGCCCCCGAACGGTTGACGAGCGACGATCGCGCCTGTAATGCCGCGATTGATGTACAGATTGCCGACTTCAAACTCTGCCTGTGCTTGCTCAATGTGCGAAGGAGTACGCGAATACAATCCACCCGTCAGGGCGTAAGGTGTTCCATTTGCCATTTCTAATGCTGCTTGGAACGAGTTTGCTCGCATCACTGCTAACACTGGGCCAAAAATCTCTTCTTGAGCGATCTTGGCATCGGCTGGAACATGGGCAAAAATCACAGGCCCGACATAGTAGCCACCTTCGGGGGTGGGAAGCTCGATCGCAACTTCCGCTTCAGTCCGTCCTTTTTCGATGTAGTCCCGGATACGCTGTTGTGCTTCACCATCGATCACAGGACCTACTTTTGTACTCGGTCGTTCAGCTTCTCCGATGTTGAGCGATCGTGTGGCTTCGATCAATCGCGATAGGAAAGTTTCGTAGACGGGTTCTAGGACGATCGCTTTAGAACAAGCCGAACATTTCTGACCACTGTACCCAAATGCAGATTGCACGACACCTTGAACCGCTTGATCTAAGTCTGCACTTTCATCAATGATGACAGCATTCTTACCACCCATCTCAGCAACAACGCGCTTCAGGTGCTTTTGTCCCGGTTGTAGAACGGCTGCATCTTTGTAGATTTGACATCCAACGGCTTGCGATCCGGTGAATACAATCATGTGGACATCAGGATGCTTAACCAAATGTGCGCCAACGGTATGACCTTCACCGGGAATGAATTGGAACACTCCGCGAGGAATTCCAGCTTCAATCAACACTTCTGCGATTTTGGCAGCAATCACTGAAGAGGTTTCAGCAGGCTTTAATAAAGCACAGTTTCCAGTCACCAAGGCTGCAACGGTCATGCCTACAGGAATTGCCAGAGGGAAGTTCCAAGGAGAAATCACTAATACAATTCCGCGAGGATGATAGCGATAGTGGTTCGTTTCACCAGGGAAATCATAGTCTACGCCTCGATCGAGCCGTTCCATCTCATCAGCGTAATAGTTGCAAAAATCGATCGCTTCTGAAACCTCTCCGTCGCCTTCTTTCACAGGCTTACCCACCTCAAAGGTCATCCAAGCAATCAATTCTTCGCGCCGTTGTTCAAATAGATTGGCAGCTTTGCGAAGGATTTGAGCGCGTTCACTAGCAGAAGTCCGCCGCCATGCGGGAAACGCTGCTTTCGCAGAGTCGATCGCTTGATTTGCTTGCTCAATGTTGATCATGCCGATCGTGCCTACCGTTTCACTGCATCGCGATGGATTCTCGGACTTGAGCTTTTGATCGGTTTCAACAAACTCACCATTGATTAGTGGTAAGTAGGTTTTTCCGAACTGTTGCCGCACTGATTGAAGTGCTGCTTGAATGCGATCGCGCTTGGCACTGTCGGCATAGTCGGTATCGGCTGCATTCTCGAACTTATCTAAAGGTTTCAGTTCAGCATGTTCGTTTACTTTCGGAGCAGCGATGAGTTCCTCGATCGGACGTTCTTCCAAGTTCTGCCGCAAAAATGAACTATTCGCCGTGTTCTCCAACAATCGACGAATCAGATACGACATTCCCGGAATCAGTTCGCCATAGGGACAATACACCCGAACCCGATAGCCCTGATTGACGATCGCTTTCGCTAACTTATCGCCCATTCCGTACAACGTTTGGAACTCAATTCGATGTTTGGGAATGTTCAAATCTTTGGCAATCGCTAACGCATGAGCTTGCGATCGCACATTATGACTGCCGATCGCAGCATTCAACACCGCATGATTTTCGAGCAATAGTTCTGTTAACCGCTCATAGTTCGCATCAGTTTCAGCTTTGTCATTAAATACAGGCTGATCCCAATCCTTCTGAACCGCTTTGATGGTTTCTTGATCCCAGTACGCTCCTTTAACCAATCGTACTGTTACCGGAGTTCCGCGCTCTTTTGCCCAATTAACTAAGCCTTGTAAGTCCTGCTCACTATCGCGCAAATAGCCTTGAATTGTCATGCCCACATCAGAGCGCGATCGAAACTCGTCTTCTAGCAGCAACGCTTTCAGAATGGAGAGCGTTAAATCTTTGTAAGCATATTGCTCCATATCAAAGTGAACGGCTGCTCCTAGCTCTTGAGCGCGTCGCAGCAAGGTTCGAGCACGATCGGCAACTCGCGCTTTACTGCCTTCTTCATCCAACGGATCGAATTGTGAATAGAATGCTGTGAGCTTGACCGAAACCTGAACTTTCGGCAGCGGTTGACCCTCGGCAAAATCGATTTGCTCAACTTTTGACCAGGATTTCGAGGCTTCGGTTAGTTGCTCCATCAAATCGAGATAACGATCGAGATACGATTGCGCCTCCGCTTCAGTGATCACCGCTTCACCCAGCAGATCGACCGTAAACGCCATCTTTTCTTTTCGCAGCCGCTCAATCGTTTTCAACACCTGCTTGAGATTTTCACCCGCAATGTACTTATGCGCCAACGTTTCCACCGCAGTAGACAGCGTGGTTGCAGCCAGTTGTCCGGGCATTGACTCAGCATTAGCGAAGTTAAGCAAACTTTTCAGAGCCGCCGGAAGTTCGACGGTACGATCGCTCATGTATTCTTGTAAATGTCTAGCAATTTCGGGCTTACTTCGCAGCGACGGCAAACAATCAATCAGGCGAAACAACTGCACCCGCAATCCCGGATTGCCCATTGCCCAGCCCAGCAGCTTATCATCCCACTGCATCTGATCCCGCATCTGAGCCAACCACGATCGCGACTCACGAGTCGCACTGAGGAGCTGGCGTGCGATCGCTTGCGTCTGAGATTCGTAACGGTCATGAAAAGCCTGACTCACCATAACTTCAACGTCTCCAATAGATAATCTGGGATTCGGGGCAAGTGTTTAATCTCTTACAGTTCCATTCTCAAATCTGTCATGTTCCTCACAGCAGGAAATGACAAAGAAGATTCACATATCCTCACTAAAATCAGAGGATATTTATAGTCTGTCATTTATTCCCGGTTTCGGAAGGAGATTTTTGGAGCGTAAGTTACAAAGTTTGTAGTTTTTAACTTGTGTTCCGAATTTAATGATCTACTACTGTAGGATTTTTTGCATCCTACAAAATAACAATCAAACTATGCCCCGTCTTTCTGAATTGCACCCCCTGTTTTACCACACCCGCATTCATCAAAAACGCTTGTTTCGCAGAGTGAGCGATCGCCTCCAAGGTCATCAATTCGCCCAAGAAAACTGCTCTGAATCTTTACCCTTTAGTTGTGTTAAACATCAATCGTTATTGCGGCGAAAATTAGGCGACTCTGATCCAAGATTGCAGGAAAATAAAATTACTAATCTACAGCTTGCACACCGAACGATCGATGGAATTGTGATCCAACCTGGTGAAACCTTCTCGCTCTGGAACTGTGTCGGAGAGGCGACTGCACAAAAGGGTTATGTTGAGGGAATGCAGCTTTCGCGTGGAGAAGTCAAAACCGGGATCGGTGGCGGTTTGTGTCAATTAGCCAACCTTTTATATTGGATGGCGCTTCATACGCCATTAACCGTGATTGAGCGTCATCATCACAGTTTTGATCCCTTTCCCGATGAAAATCGTACCTTACCCTTTGGTAGTGGAGCCGGGATTTTTTACAACTACATTGATCTTCGATTTTATAATTTCACTGACCAGCCGTTTCAAATCCGAGTGTGGCTCACAGGAAATCATCTAAAAGGTGCAGTTTACACTGATCCAAATTGGCCCTATACCTATCATGTCTTTGAGCGGAATCATCGCTTTATTCAAAAGAACGATCGCGTTTATCGTTCCAATGAGATTTGGCGATCGCGCATCGATAAACGCACCGGAAATCATCTAGCTGAAGAACTTTTAATTACAAACTTTGCTGAAGTGAAATATGAGATCGACTTATCTGAGATCACTCAGAAAGAAGTCCTGATTTCAGAATCAGGTGTACTATAAGAGCTTGTAGCGCGAAACAAAGACGCATGAGTTCAGCCGTACAGTTTGGATTGATTTGCTTTTTGGTATTTTTTGCTCTATCTCAAGTCTTTCAATGGGCGCAAGAACTGACGCTGCCTCTGCCATTTTTTATCTTGGCGGGAGCAGCTTTATCGATCGCCTCAAACTTCGATCGACGGGCAGGATTTCCCTTCAACTTAATCAATCTTCCAACACCTGAAGCGCCTCCAGTCGAATCCCCAACCCTCACTCAATCCTCGACCCCAAAATTCCCCCACGAAGTCTCCTTCACCATCCGCAAGCCTGAAAAACAGGATCAGTAAACTGCTCCCCTCTTCCGTCACAATGGATTCATAGTGACGTTCATTTCTCTGACCTTTATGTTTAACCGCTTCGTATTGGCGTTTGTCGCGATCGCGCTCTTTTGTTTCACGATCGCACAACCCGCTTGGGCAAGTCTCGACGACGATCGCTTTGATGGCGAAATCTTTGCGCTTTATGCCGGAAACGGCTCACTGGTGCCGCCAAAAGTCACGTTAGCGGATGCGTTCAACCAGAAAAAACCTGTCCTGATGGTGTTCTACACCGACGATAGCAGCGACTGTAAACGTTACTCCAGCGTCGTTTCGCAGGCGCAAGCCTTCTACGGTCGCGTGATTGACATTATGCCGATCCGGGTCGATTCGCTTCCTGTGAAAGACAAGTTTGACCTGAAAGAACCTGGCTACTACTACAAAGGCTTTGTGCCGCAAACTCTGGTCTTTGACCAAAACGGCAAAGTGCGGCTCAACGAAGTCGGAACCATCCCTTACGAAAAGATCGATGATGAATTCCGAAGCATTTTTGATCTTCTGCCACGATCGGAGTCCGTGATTCTCAAACGCCGTCCGGTGAACGAAATCAACACGGAGCTGGTTCCGCAGACGAAATAACCTTGATCCTTAAGAATCACGTCAAGAAAGCCCACACGAGCGGATTTCCTCGATAAGATTTCGAGTAGGACACCTAGCCCCTCTTCCTGAGATGCCCGACACCTACAGCACTGAGGAACTACTCCAAATTCTGTCACGAGAGCGGCAAGCCTGCATCAACGGGCAACGCTTAAATCTTGCCGCAATGCCGTCTGGAATTAATCCACTGCTCGATCGCTTTGTTAACTCAGACGGCATCCAGCGCTTTACGGCTTACCGCGACTTCCGGAGTGCCATTCACCAGTACCAGATCGAGCATCAAGTTTCGGGCATCGTCTGGACGGCTCTAACGATCGAAGGTAAAACGTGCCGCTGCCCCAGAATCCACGAGCAGTTAATTAGCTTGCCGTCTGATTTGGCAATTCTCAAAGCTGAGAAAGCAAAGGTGATCGAATTTTGGCGCTCCGTCACGATCGGATTTGATTCTTATCTGAGTCTGAATAGCGGCAAACTGCATCAACGGGTGACTCAGGAAGACATTGAGCGAATTGATGCGCGATCGGAGTGGGCAGTCTTGAGCCAGCAGGGAAAAGCGGAAACCCTAGAACTAATCTTGCAACTCGGTTGGGGTAAGCCTGAAGAAGCTGTTTACCGTCGAGGATTTCCAGAGTCAGGCAGTGAATATATTCATGCAGTGCGACCCGGACGAGTGCCGATCGGGTGATGGCGCAATTTTTGATCCCACTCAAACGTATCGTAATACACGTGGCGGTCTTGGGATTCTGTGCCTCGCGTTGGTTTTGTCCTACTGAACCCGAATCCAGCGAACGCAGAACACAATAATCCAACCATTCGGCGCTGTATTGGATTTGCAAAACGCTGGGACACTACCTTAGAAGTGGATAGCATTAGAAGTAGATAGCATTGAAAGCTGATATTTCTATTCCAGAAGTATGTAGTAACACGCCTTTAAGGTGATAGAAAGAATTGTCTGATGCTAATCTTTCGTAGAAGTTTTGTGACAAGCTTGTGTCAGAATTCGCTACTTGCCTGATAAACTACACTCAATAAAATAGTTTTTGTCACTAGAATAAATTTTATTGAGTTGAGTTAGCCTTACAGTGAAGTTTTTGCTAATGTTTCAGGCAGAGTCTATCCTAATGATACTTGGCACCCTCATCAGCATTTTTTACTCATATTTTTTCGTATTTAAGCATTGATTCAGCGCCATGAATTTCGCCCTTAGTTTTATCAAACTGTTCTGCGATCGCGCAGTCTTCGGTTCTGGAAATCCTGCTATTCCGCACACCTCTGCCGACAGGTCAATCTAAAATGGCGGGCGAAAAAATTGCTATTGTCGAAGATGAAGCGATTGTTGCACTTAGTTTGCGAGCGCGATTAGAAGCCGCGAATTATGCGGTCACTGGAATTGCTGACTGTGCATCTTCCGCGCTATCACTTGTTACAAATACGACACCTGATCTTGTTCTTTTAGACATTAAATTAAAAGGCGATCAAACCGGAATTGACATCGCTCAAGCAATTTACGATCGCTGGCGAATTCCAGTGATTTTTCTCACAGGTTATCCCGATCTAGCCATACTTCATTCTGCCGAAACAGCAGATTTATTCGGCTATTTAGTAAAGCCAATTGATTCCATTACTCTCTATGGCGCAATCAAAATTGCACTGCAAAAGTATCAGTATCAACAGCACCTTGAGAAAGTCATTCAGGAACGCACGACTGAATTAGAAATCATGAGTCTGTGCTTGCAGCAAGAAACTGCAAAATCTCAACGTCTAGAGAGCGAAATCCCCCAAGCCCTCGACGAACTGCACGCCCTCAAATCACGACTTGTCACCACCATTTCTCATGAACTTCGTACACCTTTGGCGATCGTTCTCACTTCGGCTGAATTGATCGAGCGGCTCGGTGCAGACTGCTCATCAGAACGACGATCGCGCTATTTCCAAAAAATCCGCGATGCGATTCAAGCCATGACAACCATCTTGACTAACACGCTAACCCTTGAAAGAACGAACGCAGCTACACTCAAAGCGCAGTCCGCTCCCTTCAATCTGCATCAGTTGTGTCTGGAAATTCTTTCTACTGTCGAGCCTCAGTACCGCATCCAGTCTCGATTTTTTGGTGAACCACAAGTTAATCTTGATGCTGAGTTGTTCCGGCTGATTTTGACTCATCTGCTCAGTAATGCGCTCAAATTCTCAGAAGAAGACATCGATTTAGAAGTTCGATACTGCGGAGATCGAGTGACGCTGATCGTGAGCGATCGCGGTCTAGGCATTCCACCCGAAGAGGTGGCTCTGGTGTTTGAGCCATTCTATCGAGCAAAGAACGTGAGTACGATCGCGGGGGGCGGCTTGGGTCTCGCGATCGTCAAGCAATGCGTCGAGCTTCATGGCGGCACGATCGCAGCGCAGAGCGAATTAAGGCAAGGAACGATCATGCGGATCGAATTGCCGATCGACGCAACAGTCTAAATTTAAAGCCGTTTAATTATTGCCCTCAAACTACTTGGTAAGAAAAGCAAAACGTTGCCCAAACACTGACATCGAGCGCAAAAAGCTCAGAAGCGTTAATCCAGGAGGATGTGCCGCTTGCACAATGAAGATCTTGTAAAACTGCTTGTGCAACCTCAAGAAAGTTAGGCAAAGAGCGCACAAATCCTGTTCCTGAACCGAGTACTGCCTGCGCTTGCTGAAACGGAACGCGACTGCAAACTAGATAAATTTCAGCGAGTCCAGAGGGAGCTTGAATAATCCAATCTGTAAGAGACTGCGGAACGATCGCGGTTTCGCTCGGTGCGATCGACGTTTGCGCCTGTCCATTCTGCATCGGATTTAACAGAATACCTGCTCCTTGGTGATCAAGCCCCAACACCAAAAAATGAATCGGACTCAACTCTCCATTTTCAATCCGTAGCCGAATCGGAGTTCCGACAGGAAGCGCAAGAACTTTTCCATCTGCAGGCACAACCGTTGCCGCAGACGATCGCTCGGTGTGTTGCGCTGCTACCTTAACATCGTTGACCTCAAGCGATGCCCGCACTGCCAACTCAGAAACCGTAGAATTTGTGGTTAAGCTCAGCAGCTTCGCCCCTAAAAGCGTTTGCAGTCGTGGTGCAAGGCGGCGAACCGCTAACTTTATGGCTTCACCCGATTCACCCGATGTGCCTACGATCGCGTCCCGTCCTTGCGAAAATAAGCCATACCCCGCAGGTGGAATCGTGCCTTTCATCGCATCAGAAGTCAGCGCTGCCACTTGAGTCGTTTCCTCAACTTTGCTGAATAGATAGTCTGCCGCTTGTTCTCCCGCGATCGCGGCTGATACTCTTGGCAATCCAGACAGCGCACTCACCGCATCCACCCGCTCAACCCGATTCAAAGCGGCATCGATTGCGATCGCTAATTTGACATCCTTGGCAAAGGTGCGGATTCTTTCTCGGACTCGTTGCCCAATCTGTAAATTTGCTGATTCGGTTAGCAATCGCGCTTTTGCAACCAATCCATTACGCTCAGCAATTTGTAACAGGGGACGATCGTCCGTTTCGACCCGCAGCACCGCACCCGGACTATACGCTTCTAACACTTGTGGCGGTAGTCCTCCCAGCCAGAGTTGCACTAGCTTATCATCGATCTCCTTGATCACCCCATCTGCGGGTGGTTGAATCGCGGCAATGTGGAAAGGTTTAAGGGGACGATCGCGGTTTTTTTGCCCTATTAATATTGGCTGTTGCCTGCTATCCACCCGCTTCGCAATCAGTTCCGAAGCTTGTTGCAGGCTAATCCGCAAAGTGGTTTCGGATGTTGCTTGCCACAATTGTTGCGTCAGCGCATAAGTAAACAATCCTGCAGTAAACCCATTCCACAGCGATTCTGCTGTCAACTGCTGATCTGTTGCAGCCGAGAGAACGACTCCGGGCAGTTGTCCCGATCGCCATCTCACCCGCGCTTGAGTGCGATCGAGTCCGGTACTGGCAAGCAGCGTTTCTTGGAATTCCAGTTCTGCGGCGATCAGTTGAGAAGCTGGGTCACTGGGGCGCGATCGCAGCTTTAAGTTACCGCGCTGTGAATAGCCAGGATAAAGGTATCCTGCATCCAGAACCGTTGTGACTTGTGAAGTTGCAAGCGATCGCAGCAATAACAATAAGGTGTCTTGAGAAAGCGCGTTGGCGATCGCGTCTTCTTTTGGATCATCTACCGTTAGCAAAACAGGCTGAATATCATCTGCGGTCGTACCCAGTTTTTGTAAGCTGCCAAATCCGCTAAAGTGAAACACAACCACATCATCGGGTTGCGCTTGTCGAGTCAAATGCTCTATGAAATGCGTTTCGATTTGCGATCGCGTGGCTTTCTGGTTTGTGAGAACCACGATATCACTGGGATGAAACCCAAAGCGATGAATTAACAGTTCCCTTTGCAATTCCAAATCGGTTAAACAACCATTTAACGATGAATTGCGATATTGGTTAATCCCAACCAAGAGCGCGAGTTTGCGCGGCGTGGGCTGTGCCAAAACTCTAGCCGCACGACCGAGTAAGAGTTGATCGACTCCCCAGGCTCCGCAAAAGATTCCGGCTGCTTGCAATAGCGATCGACGTTTCATGCCCTGATCCCGCGCCTCTCTTTTTCAGAGTAGCAGGTTGAGATTCTTCTCGGAACCCGCATCGATCTGGATCGCTTACGTTTTGCTTCGATCTTTTGCTGTACTGAGAATAAGCCGATACACTGCAAGGTCAGGTGTATCATGTAAGCCGTTTAATCGGTGTCAGGGAGAATCATCAATGGGTTTACCTTTTGTTTTAGAGATTGCGATCGGATTGGTGTTTACCTATCTAATTTTGAGTTTGTTGGCATCAGAGATACAAGAGCTAATCGCAACAGTGCTGCAATGGCGAGCCAAACACTTAAGAGACTCGATCGAGGTGCTGCTTGGAGGCGGCATTCATTCCCCAGAAGAACAGCGCGTTCGGGATTTAGTGGCCCAATTGTATGATGATCCTCTGCTCAAGAATGTCAATCAAGAAGCAAAAGGCGTAATGGCGCAAGGGTTTCGGAAAATTACTCGCGCCCTGGTTCCCGGAAATCGACCTGGAGCGTTTGGCAATCAAGCAACAGGCCCGTCCTACATCGCCCCGGAGACTTTCGCAACTTCGCTGATCGAGCGTTTGGGTGTGAATTCAATGGTCGATAAGCTCTCAGCAGTGCGATTTGAGAAATTTGTCGATCGCATTGCGGGGCATTATTGGGTGAATCAGTATGGAGAAGTGGAATTGCCCTCGGATGACACCTTTAAGGATGGCTGGGAGCGCGGCGCAATTCGAGAAATCGCTGCCAAGTCAAATCAACCGAGCCTGAGTGCCGATCAAAACTTCCGCTTGCTGGTTGAAGATTACGATCACATCCTCAAAGCTTATCAATCTGGACAAGCCGATCTCGAAACGAGCATTGCGCGACTCGGAGAAGGATTAGATGCTTACATCGCTGCTTGCTCCAACTTAGATCAAAGCTTTTCTGACACTAAGCTGTATGTGCGGCGATTGCAGTCTTATAAATCAAGCCTATTTGGTCAAAACAACGATCGCGCCGTCCTCGCTGGCGGATTGAGACCGAGCATTGCCGAGATTGCAGAACTCGTCAATCAAGGTACCACGACGCATCAAGAAGTCGCTGCTGCTTACGATCGCATTGCCAATCAAGCTCGCCCGATCGAGGCTCAGGTGAATGCTTCACTCCGGTCTCAGATCGAAGATTACCGCCTGGGGCTTGATCCGAATGCTCTGGATCAACCGACGAAATTTGAAGACTTAGACTATGACCTCCAGCAGATCTTTCTCTCAAATGCAGTGAAGGATCTCACCCCGGAAGAGCAGAAGATGTATACAGAGTATCAGTCTTATAAAAAGATTCGCGATGGACTGAGCCGTCTGCCGGATACAGTGAAGGAAAGTATGTCAATTTTGGCGCGACGGGCACAAACGCGGGTGCAGAGAACAGAAAACGAGATTAATCAGTTTCGCGATGAGGTTGCGACTTGGTTCGATCGATCGATGTCTCGCGCTTCTGGAGTGTATAAACGCAACGCAAAAGGGGTCGCGCTTATACTCGGTCTTGCCCTAGCGACGACGACAAATTCTGATACATTTCATATCTCCAGTCGCTTAGCAGGTGATGACAGTCTACGACGCGTCATTACGAATCGTGCTGCTCAAGTGACAACTCAGAACGCTCAAAATCCGGTGATTACTCAAGCACAGCTTAATGAGCTAAAAGCCGCAACTGATCAAGCGCTGCAAGACATTCCGTTTCCGATCGGCTGGAGTCCAGCTAATCTAACGCGGCAACTGGGCTGTCAGACCGTTTCTGGAACTGCCGCAGCCTGGAATGATGTTTATAACCGTTGTTTCACGTCCCAGCAATCTGTTGCTGCTTCAAATCCGCTGAACCTCCTGCTGGGTCTGCTGCAAATGATTGCAGGCTGGGCAGTGAGCGGACTTGCGATCGCGATGGGTGCGCCGTTTTGGTTTGATTTACTCGGTAAGTTGGTGAATGTTCGCAATTCGGGTGGCAAACCAAAACGTACCGCTGAAGAAGAACAGAGAACGAATTAGGGCTGAACAAATTAGGGTTGATACCGAATCAATTTGTTGATGCGACAGATCCTTCGCCCCCTAAATCCCCCATACTGGGGGACTTTGAGAATCCGAAACAGATTTGGCTTGAAGTCCCCCACGAGTGGGGGATTTAGGGGGCTTCCAAGATCTGTCGCACTCAAAAATCAATTTGGTATGAACTGCGATCGTAGGAGCGACACGATCGCAGTTCAAAAAAAAACACTGAGTAAGTTTCTTTGCTCTGCTTGATCACAGGATCATTTTTTCCATTGCAATTTGCAAATCTTGAGTTAAATCAGCAACCGCTTGTTTAGCTGCACGACGACTGCTTTGATAAACAGCAGCCCGATCGCTAACTGAAATCGGCTCGCCAATAGTCATTAAAACCGATTGTTTCCCTAACCTGGGTCGCTTAAACGCATTGCCGCCTTTAATCCGCGTAATCATATCCCACAACAGCAGCGTGGTTTCGGCAAAGCGATCGAGCGACGGTTTTTCCAGCACATATTTTCCGGTCACAGCAACAAAACTTTCAACCAGTCGCATATGCCAAATTCTTAAGCTCGCTTCTTCAGCAACGCGATCGGCAAGTCCGCGATCGACCGGAGGAATTTCGCCCAGTTTGAGATCTTCGCGGAAGATGAGATCCCAAGCTGCCTGCTCTAGCCGACGACAGCGATCGATCACATTGCCTTTTGTTTGCAAGTTAAAATACTGTTCTGCCACCGTCAAAGCGGCATCGAGTAAAATCTCAAGCCGGAGTGCCAGTCTTGCATTCGGTTCAGCGTTTTCAACGGAGGGTAAATCCTGGTGATAAAACCTTCTGTAGAATGATTCCATGACCGTTAGCATATGTTCTGAGATCGCGTACAATCTCGCATAACGATCTGAGGTATTCGGCTTAATTCCTGTGTCTGCTTCTAGCGATTTCAAAAGCTGATCTACAGGTTTCCAATCTTGTTTCACATAGTGGTATTGAATTCCAATTGGAACAATCACAACTTGTTCTGAGCGATCGGCTTTCTGCAAGTCCTCAACGCACCAAAAAGCCATTTGCGCGATACCGGGTTCGAGCGGGCTAACAATCTCGTTATGTCCGTTGGTTGCGCCTTCTGGGGCTGCCATTAGCGGGAATTGTCCATTTGTTAAGAGATCGCGGGCGGATTTTAATCCGACACGATCGAGCTTGCCCCGATGAATAGGAGTGCCGCCGAGTTTAGAGTACATCCAGCCGATGTGAGCACCCGCCCACAAAGGAATGCCGCGATCGTACATAAAGTGGGCGTGAGTGGGAGATTGGAGCCGAATTCCTGTTTGGCGTGCCGTTCGCGGTAAAAGATAGTGAACCAGATACATCAAGCAAAACGGATCGTCTGCACTGGGATGCCGAAACGCCAGCAATAGCCGGATCTTTCCAGCTTGGAATTGCTGATACAGTTCTGCAAGCTGTTCGACGTTCACCGCATCGATTTTGGCGATCGAGGTTTTGCGACGCATCCACACTGGAAGGATCAATCGTGCCACGCGCAGGATGTTGCGATCGAGGTCAGGCGGGATGAATTCTAAAGGTGGCTGGACGAATTGACGCGGGTGCGGCACGATCGGAAGCTCCTACAAAAACAAGATATAAACACAAGCGATGCTTGTATCTTAGAGGCGGTTTTTTCAGTTGATCACACTCGCGTTACAGATTGAAAAGCGGCTCAAAAAATGAAATTCAACTTCAATTTCCATCCGGTTTCAGTGCGGATCAATTCGATTTGACGAATAAATTCGCGAAAGTAAAATCGGCGTTCTGCCTCGGATAGATCCAGCCAAAATTGCGGAATCGAAACCGTTTGCGCGATCGCCTTCAAATTCACGGGCGGTAGCTGAGACACTTTATTTTGTAGTTCCGCAATCTCGCTCCGAAGTTTGTACGATCGCAGTTCTGCGGTTTCCGCATCTAGAATTCCGGTTTCAGTCAGTGATGGGATTTGATTTAAGATGGCTTGCTTTTGCCCGATCACGCCTTGAATGTTCGATTTAATTGCATCAATATCTGGGGTTCCCATTTCTGAAACTGCGCGGGGTAAGTCTTCACAAATCCGATCGATCGTGCATTGCAAAATTTCTTCGTAGGCAATTCCTTTACATTGTTTAGGACATTGCATCGGGCGTAGATATAAATATTCTTTTTTGCCTTTTTTGTGCGATGTCACTCGCGTTACGGTCATGCCAGATTGACAATCGCCACAGGTGACAAGCCCCGCCAGCGATCGAGGAGCGCTGGCAGTTCGAGCAGGCAATCGGCGGTTGCGTCGGAGTAAGCGATCGATTTGGGCGGCTTCGTCGCGCGACAAAATTGCGGGATGCGTATCGGGAATCGTTTCACCGGTTTGGTATTCTAAATCGCCTCGATACACCGGATTGGTGAGCCAGCGCTGCCCCGTGGAGACGGAAATTTTTTTGGCGTATTTCTTTTCTAAAAATCGAACTGCACCCCGTAAAGAACCATACAGCAAGAAATGATCAAAGAATTCTTTAACCACAGGAGCAGTGGCGCGATCGAGAATATATCGGTTGCGACTGCGCCGATATCCGTAAGGGGCTTTTCCGGGTGGCGCAAGGGTTTTGATGCGGTTACGGGCATGACCTTGGCGGATTCTTCGGCTTTTCTGATTGTGTTGTAGCTCCTGTAATTGTTGTAATGTCGCCGCTGATAACTCGTCTGATTCAACAGAAATCACTTCAACATTAAGGGATTCGAGTTGAGTTAACCGATCGCGAATCTCTGCAATCGAACTTCCCAGATCTTCAAGTCGTCGAATCAGTAATTGCACCGTTTCAGTTTCGCAATCCCGAAGCAGTTGATTGAATTGAGCGCGATCGACCGTCTCACCCGCAAAATCCTGATAGATCTGATCAATCTTCTGTTCCCACAGCGTTGTATTTGGCGTTTCTTCCAGTAGAGGATCGCTGTAGAGATAGGCAATCACTTTCATGTTAGAGATTATGCTTCTCCCAGTTCAACAATATTGTGATCAGGATCTTTGACAAACAATGCAGCCCGACCCGATGCGCTCATTTGAAATTCGCAATGATGAGCAATTAACTGCTGTTTCGCGGCTTCCAAATTTGCCACCGAGAATGCTAAGTGCCGATTTCTTCCCCACTTTTCAGCATTCAAAACTTCCGTCGCCCGGCTCGAATCTGCAATCAGATGAATCTGAAACGATCCAATTTCGTACCAAGCCCCCGGAAACTTCAAGACGCGCTCAACCTTTTGCAACCCCAACACCGTGCCATAGAAATGCTCGGATTTCTCTAAGTCAGAAACAACGATCGCAGCGTGTAGAAATTGCGTCAATTGAATCATTGCGCTCGGTTGAAGTAAGGGGGATTATTATACGGATTATAGGGCGCGGGTTCCGATTTAGCAGACGGTTGCTCTGCTGTCTTAAAAATATTGACAAATAGAATATTGCGGGCGCGATCGACGCAGCCAATAATGTCAGGATTTCTTGTGCCTGTCGGCAACTGAAAATAATTTGAGCGACCCGGCTGCGGAAAATCATCGCGGCTGCTCGTTCCTCCCGGACGCGGAAAATCAAAGCCATCTCCGGGTAAGGCTCCAGCGCGGCGAATCTCCGAGCCACAAAGGTTGGAACGGTCTCCCGCTTTTCTCACCCGAATCACAATTTGGCTGTCGGTTGAGGACTGGCTGAATTGTTCAATTAATAAATTCTGAGGAATGCCATATTCCTGTGCTTTAACAGCAGCGGGAATCAGCGCCGCAGTCGTCATCAGTAGAACCATTAGTTTACGTTTCATAACGGAATCCTTTTAGAAATTAAATGAAGCGGATTAAGGCGATCGATCTGAGTTAAAAGATCTAGTAATCGTGGATTTTCGCTGCGATTGGGTCGGCTTTTTGCCCCCTAAATCCCCCACGAGTGAGGGACTAAGAGAAGAGGAATTCCCCCGACTTGAAGAGACCTTCTAATCTTCAAAGTCCCCCAGAATGGGGGATTTAGGGGGCTAACCCGAATCCACAAACGCAGCGATCGCTCTCACATCAGTTCAGTAGGAATTACTTCAGCGAGTTATGCAGGCTTATGCGATCGCGTCACGAAACTTTAGAAACGTTTTCCACTTTTTTGCAGTTTGAAGGCGATCGAGCAACCACTTGGGCGATCGATGCTCGGTTGCGACGCAGTATGCAAAAACGGATGGAGACAGCCTCCGGATCGTCAGAGTTTTGGGCATTGTATTGGTACAAATTCTGGCGAGAATCCTGCGATCGCGTGTCGATCGATCATCTCACCGCATATCTACAAGAAACCTGCTACTGGTCAGCGCACAAAATGTTGCTGAGCTTTGCGGCGGTGCAATACACGCTACCGGACTGCTTTCAAGTTGCGATCGTCAAAGTTGAGAAAATCTTACAGAACTTTAATCCACAACACGGATTTAATCTGCAAAACTATGCCAGCGCGATTTTCTCAAGCACAATCCGAGACACGCTGCGCCAACGCCAAGAAATTGATATTTGCACAAACTGGGCATTACTGAGAAAAGTCAGTCAAAAACGCTTAATCGAGTCACTTGAGAATGCAGGATTATCATCAGGAGTGATCGCATCCTACATCCTCGCGTGGAACTGTTTCAAAACACTCTACACTCCACCCCAAAACGCTTCTACGCGCAAACTCCCGCGCCCAGATGAGCAAACCTGGAGCGCGATCGCTCATCTTTACAACGAAGAGCGCGAATCTCTCCCGGAAGCCTCATCTCCGGCGATCGAGAAATGGCTTGTCGCTTGTGCAAACTCAGCCCGAAACTATCTCAACCCCTCAGTCGTTTCCATCAACACGCCCAAACCCGGATACGATTCCGGTGAATTGCTAGACGATGTGCCCGAAAGTCCGCGAGAATCTTTGATTTCTGATCTAATCGCTGAAGAAGAACTAGAAGAACGGCAAGACCAACGATCGCAAATTAACCAAGTCCTCGAAATTGCGATCGCTGAACTTGATGCAGAACTGCGATCGATCTTGCACCTCTACTACGCAGAACGCTGCACCCAGCAGCAAATGGCAACCCGCCTCAATATCAAGCAATACACGATTTCTCGTCGGCTTACCAAAGCCAAAGAACTCCTACTAAAATCCCTTGCCGCTTGGAGCCAAACTACGCTGCATATTTCCCTCACCCCTGCCCTACTTCAAACCATGAGCGCAGTTCTCGAAGACTGGCTGCAATCCCACTACATTCCCTAAGCGCAATCCCTAACAATCCCTAAAATGTATGTCCTTCGATCTTTTTCTTGACACCGATACCGTCCAACTCCAGCAGCCCAACTGGACTGCTTATCTCAATCAGCTTTCTCTCACAGCGCTGCTTCCTTGGTTTGAGGCAGAATCATCAAATGTGCGGCTCTCACTCAACACCAGCGCCCGCCAAAGCATCTGGGCATTCGTCACCGGAACAGCTTTCACCGTTAACGGCTTTCGATTCGTCGTGATTCCAACTGAAGCGATCGACCACGACGAACTCCGCATTCCCCAAGAGTGGATCGATTTACCCGTTTGGGCAGGCGACTATTACCTCGCGGCACAGGTTGAACCCGACGAAGGACGAGTCAGCATTTGGGGCTACGCCACCCATCACACGATCAAAACTCAGGGCAGATTCGAGGGGAGCGATCGCACCTACAGCCTCACCGCCGATCAACTCAGCAATCCCGAAATTCTCTGGCTCACTTCCGAGCTATGCGCCCCGGTTCTTCGAGCCGAAGTCGCGCCATTACCTGCGATGTCGATCGAGCATGCGAATAATTTGATCGATCGCTTGAGCAATCCCAATATTCTCATTCCTCGCCTAGCGATTCCGTTCCCATTGTGGGGCGTGTTGATGGAGCATGGCGGCTGGCGACAACGTTTATATCAATCCCGGCAGGGTTTAGCAATTCAGCCTTCGATTCTAGAATGGCTGCAAACCGGAATAACGAATCTCTCCGGAATAACGAATCTCTTTGGATGGGAGCGGGTTGAACTTCAGCCAAGCTACGCCGCAGCCCGCAGCACCGAACTTGAGACTCCCACAGTGGCGCTGTCTCGGTTGCTAGAAATTGCCGGACAATCCTATGAATTGCGCGTGGTGCCACAGCCTGACGAGTCGTGGCGGTTTGAGCTAAGCAATACGCTACCGGGCGGAATGATTCCGGGCGGATTTAAGCTGCGCTTGTTAACCGAGGATTTACAGCCCTTTGAAGGCAATGAGGCGATCGCACCAACAGCAGTAGAATCCTTGTCGATCGACGTTGCCTTAGAACCCGGAGAAGGGATTGTCTGGGAAACCGAACCAATCGCAGCCCAGTACGATCGAGAAATTCTCCAGTTTTAACACGGCTGCCATGCATTCTCAGCGAGGTGAGGCTGAGGCTCAAGCCCTACAAACGACCTAGATACTCGATCGTGCACGAGGCGATACCGTTTTCAGCAAATCATAGCCCACGAACCTGAGAATACTACCTAACCTAGAAGAATAGATTAGTCGGTTCTCGGTTCTCGGCTGTTCTAACTGTCCTCATCACGATTTGCGGGTTGCGGACGCTGGAAAAAATTCGCCACCGTTTTCAGCGTCACAGGTTCGCGCTCTCGACGGCGTTTGCGATGATTTAAAGCAGAATTGGGACGCTGGCGTTTGCGCGATCGCGTCTGTTGCTCGACACCTTCATCTGATCGGCGCTTGCGGGGTTCAATGTTCTCGTCTTTTGTCAACCACCAATCGACAATAAACCCGCTTGCCAGCCCCCCAAGCGCGCCTAATAAGATGCTAAATAATGCGGGGTAGCCAAGCCCGTAAAAGCTAATCAGGAACAATAGCCAAATCTGAAGCCCAACGGCAAAGCCTTTAGAAACTGGTTCTCCTTTCGCAGCCACAATGGTTCATCCCTAAAACGCTTCTTGAGAATACAGCGAATTTAGCCCGATCGTGCTTCGCTGGCTGCTTTTATTATGGCGAGTTTTAGCGAACCTGCTGCAAGGACGATCGCTCTTAACGATCGTCCGTCTCACTCTAAGCTCGAAGTGAACTCGGCAAAACCCGACTCAAAATCACATACAGCACTGCTGCCGAAACCACTCCGTTAATTGGCGCAATCCCAAACCCTGTTGCACTAGAGAACTGGGCAATCGCAGCCGCGACCCCATACGCAATCACACCTGCCCAATTAAACGCAGGGAGCGGTGATTCGAGCGATGGGAAACTTCCCTTACGGGAAAACCAATAATCCGCCATGATAATGCCTCCCACTGGAGGAATCACCGTTCCTAGAAAGAGCAGAAACGGAATCATCTGTCCGTAGATTCCACCTAGCGCAAGAATCAATGCGAAGGTTGACCCCCCCAACACAAAAGCGGTTCGCTTTGAAGTACGGAAAAAGTTACTGCCGGCGATCGAAAACGCATAGATTGTGTTGTCCTGAGTTGTCCAGACGTTCAGGATCAGTAGAATTAATCCACCCAGCAGCAATCCTTGTTTTGCCATCGCTTCGATCAAATCATTGGTACCGTACACCAAGGTACAGAATGCACCCGCGAAGATGAGCAAGCCATTGATCAACATAAACGCAGACAAGGTACTCCAGACTGCATTCTTGGTTGAATCTGCGTAGCGGCTCCAGTTTGTTGCCTGAGTTCCACCAGAGATAAAGGTTGCAATCACAACGGCGATCGCTTCTGTAAAGCCAATCGACTGAGTTGGAACTAAAGCAAACAGATTGCCTGCGTCTCGAAACCCGATCGACAGACTCAAGGCAATCAGAACGAGCATGGCGGGGACGGCTAATCGGCTTAACCAGTCCATTGCCGTATACCCCAGATAAGCTGTCACACAGAACGCATAGGTGAAAAACGCGATCGCAAACCACTCTAGCGATTCTGGCAGATTCAGCAACTTTAACAACGCATCTGCAATAAACGCATTCGTCACCGCATACCAACCGATTTGGGTAAAACCCAAAATAAAATCGACCCAGCGCGACCCGATCGCCCCGAAGCTAAATCGCGCCATCAGCACGGTACTCAACCCGCTTTTTGCCGCAATATAGGCGATTGCAGCACAGTACGACCCTAGTGCCACATTCCCGATGACCATCACCCAGAGCATATCCGCAAAGCGTAGCGATGATCCGAGTTTGCCCCCTGCAAGCAGCGTCGTCGAAGTCAGCGCAAACCCCATTAATAAAGGAGCCAACGACCAGATCGGTTTACGATCGGACAGGGGCACGGCAGACAATGGATAGTCCTGATTCGCCTGTGAGCGATCAGGGACTTGTGATTCACCAATAAGACTCATACGAGAATTCGCCTAGTAAAGATTCCCGATATTCTGCAATACTTAGGCAAATCTTAGGGTATTAGACGTTACCGCAAAACGTTGCGGTAGAAAGCAGGCTTTCCGCTAACCACACTGCCCGCGCTGTCTTAAAAAGTGATCGCATAGCACGAGGGCAACCATCGCTTCAACCATCGGAACCGCACGCGGCAACACACAGGGGTCGTGTCTACCTTTCGCTGCTAACGTTACGGCTTCCCCGGTATTGGTCACGGTCTTCTGTTCCTTGCGGATAGTTGCGGTCGGTTTGAATGCTACACGAATGACGATATTTTCTCCGTTTGAGATTCCGCCTTGTACTCCGCCCGATCGATTCGTCGCGGTGCGAATTTTGCCTGCTTCATCGGTGTAGAACTCGTCATTGTGTTCGCTTCCGGTCATCAGCGTTCCGGCAAATCCCGAACCAATCTCAAATCCCTTCGTCGCGGGCAGAGACATCACTGCTTTTGCTAAGTCTGCCTCTAGCTTGTCAAACACAGGCTCACCCAATCCCATCGGAACGCCACGCGCGACGCACTCGACCACGCCGCCGATCGAATCTCCCTGCCCCCCGACTTGCTGAATCAGATCAATCATTCGTTCTGCACAGTCTTGATCTGGACAGCGCACAATGTTGCTTTCAACTTGCTCTAGTGTGACCAAGTTCGGATCGATCGCAGCTTCGAGATCTTTAATCCGCTTAACGTACCCAACAATTTCAATGCCGGATTGCTGAAGCACTTTCTTAGCGATCGCGCCTGCTGCGACTCGTCCGATCGTTTCTCGCGCCGACGATCGTCCGCCACCTGCCACCGCTCGAATGCCATACTTCGCATCGTAAGTTGCGTCGGCATGAGAGGGACGATACTTCACTGCCATATCGCTATAGTCTTGCGATCGCTGGTCTTTGTTGCGTACCAGAATCGCGATCGGCGTGCCCAGCGTTTTGCCATCTACGATGCCTGAGAGAATTTCACACTGATCGGCTTCATTTCGCGGAGTCGTAATTTTGCTTTGACCGGGACGACGGCGATCGAGTTCGACTTGAATTTCTTCTGCAGATAGCTCGATCAACGGTGGGCATCCATCGATTACGACACCGACACCGCCGCCGTGTGATTCCCCAAAGGTGCTAATGCGAAATAAATGTCCAAACGTACTGCCCATGTTGATCTATTGGTTGATCCATTAATTGCTTAAGGTTTCGATCGTACCGGAAAACAGCCTATCGCAAGATAGATTCTTTGGGGTTGTGCATCTTTGAGGCTTTAGGGTCGTCTGTAATAGAAAGAGTCTAATGCGTTATTTGTGATGTCTTACTTAAAAAAATCAATTGCATCATGTCTAGGAATCGGGATTGCGCTTTTGGTCGCGAGTTCTCCAGCGATCGCGGCAAAGCGAGTTGTGCTCAAATACAAAATTCTGCGCGAGTCAGTTTCGGTTGAAGAACTGGCTCAGTTTGCTAGAACCGGCGAGGCTTCCAGGGATTTGAAAACTTATCTTCGGCTCTCGCGTCAGAATCCTCAAGCGGTTCAACAAACCTTGACTCGACCAATCAAGGTCAACCTAGTTTTGCTCGATCGCGTTCTCAATAGCCCGATTGGAAATGGGGTTCTCGATCAATTGGGGCAGGGAATTCAGACCTCAAAAGGTGGAGCTGAACGCCAAGCGCTACGGGCTGCTTTAGTGCTGTCTGCTAGCGGAGACGGAGCGATTTCAATTATTGAAATTCTGCAAAACTATCCAACGGAAGACGTGGTTCTCGATGGTGATCGGATTGAAGGAACATATCGACAGTTGAACGAGTTCGCCGATCGCTTACGTCCGCTAGAACGGATTCTGCGCTAAAAACAAAGCAGTCGATCTACAACCGGATCGACTGCTTTAACCGAGATAAAAGCCTGTTAATACGCTAAGGTCTCAAGCGTTTCGCGCAAATATTGATGTACCAGCGCATCTAAATCGATCTCCTGGAGGCTGCGATCGAGCTGCCACCGCTGGAACCCCGAACTTTCTGAGATCGCAAGCTTCAGACTTTCCCACATTTGAGAATCACTGAGGTGAGCTGGGTCGGTCGGATTTGCCGAAAAGGGAGAATTTGCCATGAGATACCTTGGTGTGAGAGAGCAAGCAGACCGTTCAGGCTGAGAGCAGAAGCAATAGTCTAACAAAGTCTGCCTTGTACTTCAGCATAGCTTAGTTATTTGTAGTGTCTGTGTTACGGAAAACATTTTAATACTGATTAATACTGATCGTAGTTTCACTGGCTCAAAGAAACGTACAAGAAAAGGAACAAGAAAGGTGGCGCAACCTTTGAGTCACGCCACCTGCTAACCTTCACCTACAAACCTTGAATCGCGCTTATGCAGAGACCATCTCTCGCAATTCTGCCTCTAGAGCGCGTAATAGCTTCTCATCGCCGCGCTCTTTTGCCGCCTGCATTCGACGGGTCACGTTGCGCTGAATCGTGATGCGGTGAGCATCGCTTACCGAGGGCGATCGCCGCACAAGACTCAACCGCCGGAATTTCGTCGGAGCTTGCAGGGGTTGTACTGTACTGCGGGGTCGCGGTGCTTCCGACCAGTCTGCACGAGGAATATTCATCTCAGCGATCGTCTGACAAGTCCAGCCTTTGGGAGCGCGGCAATCCTGCATTTCTGCTTCGGTGACTTCGATGCTCGGAGCAGAATATTGATAAGATTGAGCAAAACGGGAGTGGCGCATAAGAAAACTCAGAATTTTATCTAACTGACTTGCTCTAAACCGGATGAGCAACTTAAATATATTCTGTATCTTATGCGACAGTCTGGAAATAGAAAATACTCCTTAAGAAACATTCAAAAATCTGACTCCTGCGATTGGAGGCTCTTTAAGTGGGCGCAGACATCGCCAGAATCCCACTGAAGTTCTGCCAGCAGCAGCGTACTGATGCCCGTAATTAATCCCGTCGCGAGAAACTGCCACTCGCTCACGATCGGCAAGACAGTCAGCCCTGCCAGATTTAATAAGCCAATAAAAGCGAAAGCACGCGACTGCATTTTTACGCCGGTGTAAAGATAGCCCACGCCATCGATCACAAGCCAGAGTGGGCATAGATTCAGCAGAATATAGCCCCAGCCCAAAAAAACTCCTAAATCGGTCAGCACCACTCCAAGCACCATCAGAAACACCCAAGCGTTGATGACATCGTTGAGCGGTTTAATCGTGCGCCAGTGCCGGGAAAGCCTGAGCATTGCGATCGTGCCTACGATCGTCAACCCTGTCCACAGCACTGCTTGCAGTTGCCAATCCACCATCCAAAACTGAGCGATCGAGAAAATCAAAGTCGAGATTATTCCCCATAAGAGACAGGCTTGGTCGATGCGGGTGTAAAACGTGGATAAAACGGTTTTTTCGCCTAATTGCCAGTGAACTCGCCACAGCCCTGGTAAATCTTCGATTTCAAACGCCGATCGCTTTCTTCTCAGTAAGGGTGAGGTGAAGCTGAACCATTCCGGCTCAAGTAGAATTCTCCAGTTCATTTCTTAACAAAAGTTATTATTTTTCTAAGGATACTGCGATCGCACCATAGAAGCTACTCTTCGATGCAAACAGTAAAAAATTGATGTTAGTTAAAAGGTTTAAACAAAAGGGTCAGTTAATAATTAATTTATGAAATGCTTTTGATTAAAGCTGTAGCAATAGTTTCAATTCGGTACAATTAATACTTAAGAGACATCTTCTGAAACATTATCTAGATTTCTAGAGATATAGCTATGAAAAAAGTAATCAGCAACAAGCAGACAACTTATTACCAATTACTTTTTTCCTAGCATTAATTTAGCGTTGCGTTATCCGTTGACAACGTTGCCGCCGTTTGGATGCAGAATTTGACCCGACATGTAACTCGAATCATCCGATGCCAAAAATACGTAGCTGGGTGCCACTTCTTCTGGTTGTCCCGCTCGTTGCATCGGTACTTGCTGACCGAACGATTCGACCTTTTCCGGTGGGAAGGTAGACGGAATCAAGGGTGTCCAAATTGGGCCTGGCGCAACCCCGTTCACGCGAATTTCTTTCTCAACCAGCGATTGAGATAACGATCGCGTAAACGCCACGATCGCGCCCTTAGTCGAAGAGTAATCAAGCAGCGAGGGACTCCCCTGATATGCCGTTACAGAAGTTGTGTTGATGATTGCGCTTCCCGCTTTCAGGTGCGGCAGGGCTGCCTTTGTCATGAAAAACATGCTGAAAATATTGGTGCGGAAGGTGCGCTCTAGCTGCTCTGCGGTAATATTTTCGATCGTTTCTTGCGGATGTTGCTCCGCCGCATTATTCACCAAAATCTCAAGATGACCGAATTCCGCGATCGTCTTTTGTACCGCTTGTTGACAAACCGCTTCTTCACCAATGTCCCCCGGAAGCGCAATACAGCGACGACCCTCTTGTTCAACTAGGCGAACAGTTTCCTTGGCATCTTCATGTTCGTTCAGATAGGAAATTGCGACATCTGCGCCTTCTTTGGCAAATAAAATTGCAACAGCGCGACCAATTCCACTATCACCACCTGTAATTAGTGCGACTTTATCCAGTAACTTGTCGCTGCCTTTGTATTTAGAATCCTGGCTCCGAGGCAGTGGATTCATTTGGGATTCGCGCCCCGGTTGCTGGTCTTGCTGTTGAGCGGGCTGTGTTGGTTGCTTCTCTGAGGCTTGTACCATTGTGATCCTCCTGTGGTATTGCACATTGGCGGCTTGGGCAATCCTGAGAGGATCACCCAATGTGAAAAACTACCGCCAAACCTGATTGCCGTTCTCGTCCAGACGAGCCATCCGAATCATGTCAGAGATTTCCTCAGCATCTTTGACGTGGTGCAGCGCTTTCTTTTCACCTTCGGGCGTGTCAACCACGAAGTAGGTCGGAACGGTAATATGGTCGCCTGTAATGTCAGGGGCATCAACTGCAACTTGTTGTGCTTTTTCTTCGAGCGACATCGATTCATCGATGCGATCGCCAGGATTTGCCGTCAAACCACCTTTTTCAAGCTCTTTTAACTGCGCTAATTTCTGTTTAGGATCGACTTCTTGAGGAGTCATCGGTTGATTAATTTCACCACTATTGTCAGCAGGTTTTGAGTCGTTATTCATAAAGTAAAAAATTGAACTCTATCTGATATAAAAGTAAAAAAAAGAGGCAGTAACTACCTCCTTCAAATGTATGAGTTAATTAATCGTCCAAAAGCGTGAAGTCCATTTGCATAAATCAACTGAATTGATTAGGGTCGTCCTTTCGGTCCAACTCCAATGACTGCAACTTTGTGCCGATAAATTAACTCAGCGCCATACCATCCGGTAATGCCTAAAGTGGCTGCAACAAGCACTGAAATAATGATGCCAGTCGGCAAAATTGCGCCCGTTTGATTGCCCCAACGAAGCCACAAGTTTGCTGCCGATAATGCCAGTGCTGCAATATTGCCAACCATGTGCGCCCAGCCTGCACTGTGTTCGCGCACTCGTTGAATTCGCAGAAAATCACTCATGCCTGTTGCCGCAGCAACCAAACCTGAGATTAAGCCACCAATCAGGAGCCAGAAAGAAGCACGCGCCCAGAAAGCATCACTGGTCAGCCAGTAAGCGCCATCGGTGAGCAGCGTACTGGTTAACAGCGCGATCGGAAAGGTGACAATCAGCGGGTGCAGCGGGTGCTTGGCGACATGAACGGTACTGGGAACGCCACTATCGCGCAATTCTGCCTCATCCGATTCAATCAATAGCGGAATATTTGGAGTGGTTCTAGACATGGTGTTCTCCTGTTAGAGTAATCTAGCTTCTAAGATGACGGAAACTGATGGACGATGGCTTCTGACTGAAGGATTAATTTTCCTTTCAATGCAGCCAATCGTTTGATCTGGAGCGACATGTCTCCGACCTCGAAGTTTTTTAGGTCAAGCAGTTCTTTCGCTTCATCTAGCATCGCTTCGGTAAAGGCAGGGGGTAATTCTTGATGGTCTAGATACTCGACATTTTCGAGTACCACTCGCTGCCCGTCTGAGCTAATTTTTGGAACAGCAGTAAAAGCAACTGTTTTTCGTTCTTGTGAGTTTTGTAAAACTACTTCTGTACTCAGGCGAACTTTGCCGTCTCCGGGTAGCCCAAAATTGATCTTTTCCGTATCAACGATTGCCGTTTCACTGTCAACTTGCACTTCTAAATTCAAATCCTGCATCTTGCTACGAACAAAATCAGATCGAAATGCCCGGTTAATATCGGCTTCTGTTAAGGTGACGATCGCCTCTGCTTCGGTGGGATGCGTTAGCTCAATTTTTCCAAAGGCAAGGCTGAGTGGATTAACCGCAACTGACCCAGTGTTAAACTCCATGCTCTCGATGCGGAGGTCTTGCTTCATCACCATTCCTTCGCCTGCGATCGCGACGGAATTGAGTGTGCCAGCGATGACTTTAAGGGGATCAATATCAATTTCAACGTTTAAGTTTTTAACTTCATCAAGCTGACTTTTTATTCCTACTTCTGCAACTTTACTAATCGCTTGATCATCTAAATCGGGCATGATTTGCTCCTAAGCCAGTCTAATCAGCCTCACTTTAGACAATTCAAAAAGCTTCTAAATCTACACACTGACAGAGTAAAGTTGTAATCTCGCTCTCTCTAGGGGCGGGAGACGCGGGATGGCAGTTCGATCGTAAATGTAGAACCGAGTCCAAGTTTGCTCTGGACTGAGACTTCGCCCCCCATTAACTCGGTCAGCGCTTTGGTAATGGCAAGTCCTAACCCTGTGCCGCCATGCTGCCGCGTTGAAGTTTGATTGATTTGCCGAAATTCCTGAAAAATGGTTGCGAACTCAGAGTCGTCAATACCCATGCCAGTATCTTGAACCACGATCTGAATCCTGTCGTATTTTCCAGACTGAACTTGAACGCAAACCGATCCAGAATCCGTGAATTTAATTGCATTTGAGATTAGATTCACAAGAATTTGTTTGACGCGGGCACGATCGTTAATCAAAATGGGATTGTTTGGAGCAAGATGGGTATGAATGGATAAGTTTTTTTGTGCCGCTAGCGAGTGCATTTCTTGAACGGTTTGTGTCACTAACTCATTCAAGTCAAAGGCTGCTAGCTGAAGTTCAATTTGCTTTGTGCGCAGATTAGAAAAATCTAAAATATCTTCAATTAAACTGAGTAAATGTCGTCCATTTTCAAAAATCCGCTCGATCAACTTCATTTGATGCGGCGGAATTTGGCGATGAAATTGCCGTAGTAGCAGGTCAGAAAATCCAAGAATCGCAGTTAAAGGGGTTCGCAATTCATGAGACATGGTTGCGATGAATTGCTCTTTCAATCGATCGGATTCGATCAGCTCTAAATTTTGTAATTGGATTTTTCTTAATTGCTCTTCAATTTGCTTACGATTTGTGATATCACGCAATAACCAGCGAAGCGCGACCGTTTCTCCACTTTCTGTCTTGACGGCTACGATCGTTAATGCGGCTTCAAATCGCGCGCCATTACGGGCGACAAATGAAATCTCCCACTCGCGTACTCGATCGATCGATTGCAGTTGCAGCAAAAGGGATTGAAAAACATTGCGATGTTCTTCTGCAATAAAATTAATTAAAACTTTCCCGACAATATACTTTTTCTCGATCTGTAATAGCTCACATGCAACGCGATTTGCTTCCTGAATTTTGCCGTGCTTGTCGGTAATCAAATATCCGTCTGGAGCAAAATCAAATAGCTCTTCATAACGCCGCTGCTCAGCTTCTAAGGCTTGTCTTGTCTCAGAAAGTTGTTGATTTTGTTCACAGATCTCTTCTTCGATGACTTTTAGCTCTTCTAAAGCTTCTGATAGGGCAGAAAGATACTCTGGAAATGAGGCATCTGATGTAGCCGAAGGTGTTTTATCAGCTGCTTGGTAAAGTTGGTTAAATTGTTGATCGACGGTTTCTAATTGTTGTATTAGTTTTTGCCGATCGCGGATATTTTTTGATTCATTCATAACTCTACGATCGAAGTCTTCTAAAAAAGATTTATCTAAATTCGCTGTCTAAAAATCAGAAGCAATCCGTCTGAATTGATCATAGGTGGGGTGTAATAGCCACTCAAGCTTACGAAATTTTAAGTTTGCGTTAGGCGGATTTGGCTGCCACTCCTAGATTGCATCATTACAAATCCTATAGATTCTTGACTCTATCGTGAGGACTGATCACGGAATGTTTAGTAAAATGCGCTAGATTGTCAGAATCTGTCCGCCGATTTGACTCATGCCGACTCACAATCATCGATGGTTTTTTCCCTCTGTCCACATCGAGCCAGAATTATTCGAGATTTACCGCTCGACGCATCAGTTTTATCAAGAGGTGCAGTCGCGTGAAGCGCACGATCGCTACTGTGAATGGTATGCTGCGGCATCAGAACAACATCGCCGCGAACTTGAAAAAATGCGCGGCGATGTCAATGTATTCGGTTGGTTTCGGCGCAGAAGTTAGATCGCTTCAAGTTCAAACTCTTGCAGATGAGCGCGGAATTTTCCTTCAAATTTCACTAAATACGGAAAATTTGCACTCACCGGACGACCTTGCCATTCTTTTACGATCGCCATAATTTCGCCTTCTTGACCCTGAATGTCAAACGGCTGATTGCGGTGTTCTGGATGGTGATACACCACGACTGATTCTTTCACCCGAACACGATCGCCAATTTTCATCACCTTGAGTGTTCCTCTCTCCGCAAGATTCACCACAATTACTCGACCTAACCGCAGGATAGACAACTTTTTAATCTTTGCATAATGCGTGTCGATCGCTCTATCGTTTGAGCAAATCGTTATTGATGCGCTGACGCAATGATTCAAGCATCGGCTGAATTCGACCGGCTTCGCTCTTAACGCGCTGCTGCATTCCGATCGGATCGCGGTAGTACCAAGTTCCTAATGCTGCACCCCCACCCAACATCAAAACCAGTAAAGTTTTCAGCACAAATCGATTCTTGCGCTTCGGCTTCACGATTTCAGTCGGTGGAATCACGATCAGGGGTGGAATGTCCGGAGCTTCTGCGCTCGGTAACGGCATCGAAACGGGCACTCGGACTTCTGGCAAAGCGGCGGAAACTTGGCAATGAGTGAGAGCGATCGAAGCGTTATCGTGTCCGTTGCGCTGATTGGCAAAATCGAGCCAGGACTTGACGGCAGCTTCGATCGAGAACTTATCCACTAAAATCAGTTCTGCATAGTCTGACCAAGACTGCTCGACAAAGCCGTTATCGCTCATGCCATCCGAACACAGCAGCAGCATTCCGTCTTCTTCGAGAATAAAGCGCCGCACACTTGGATGCAGGTGATGTCCGGCACGGGTTCCCATTGCCTGAGTCAGTGCGCCGGAATCCGGACGTTTTAGCGCTTCTCGATACAGCGATCGACCCATCCGAACTTCCCGCACCGCGACATCATCATCGACAGTGAGCTGATGACAGTATTCCGGCGTAATCCAGTAAGCGCGGCTATCTCCGACACTGACGATATAAAGTTCGTGAGCGTTATTCGCGATCGTTCCTCCCGGTAGCGTGACCCGCTGCGGGATTTGCAGCGCCATTACGAGCGTTGTGCCCATGCGCCGACGCGCTGCGCGATTCTGGGCATCATTTTGCGCGGCGATCAGATTGTTTACGACTCGGACGATCGCTGCCAACTGATCCCCAATCAAATCCGGTGGCAAGGGTTCTGGCTGTCCCGCAATTTCCGAAAGCAGCGCTTTTACCTGCAATTGAATCGACTGTACAGCTAACTGACTGGCAACTTCTCCGCCCTCATGTCCGCCAATGCCATCACAAACGATCGTTAACCGTGCTGACAAGTCATCAAACGTCTGAGTTTTAGAAGTCATCGGGTAACAGGTGTCTTCGTTATGCGGTTGACGACCGATATCCGTTGCACCGTACACCTGAGTTCTAAGCGGCAGTTGGGCAGCCTGTTCGAGTAGAAGCTGATTCAACCGTCTGGAAATGTCGCGATAATTAGCATCTACCGCTTGCATCAAGGCGCAAATCGCTTGTAGAGAGTCTGCGATCGCAGGTTTGGCATCCAAAAGCAACATCAGCCAACTTTCTGCCAGATTTGCCAGCGTCGGCTGATGGAACGATTCCTCGGTGTTGGCTTCATCTAGAACTAATTCTCTCAACCGAATTCGCCAGCCTTCAACCCGAATGTGATCTGGAGAAAGCAAACTAGAAGCGACTCCCAACTCTTGGAGCGGTGTCCACAGTTCCAAAATTTGCCACAGCCAGTAAATTTGCCGTGTAGGGCTGCCTTGATACCACGCTTCGGTGATGGAAGGCTGCAATTCCCCAGTTTCGGCAATCGGAACATTTTCCAGCAGTAAAATCTCGTCGCCCCCGTCGCGGCAGACTCCATACACCTCCGGAGTGTGCAGACGATACGGATACAGCAGCAGATAGTTTTGTGCCAATTCTGACGCGAGGAGCGGCACTTGCGGATCGCTTTCCGGTTGCGTATCTAGCCAAATTTGGGAAGTCTTGACCTCGTAGCGATCGCCGATCGTCGTTCCATTTTTTTTGCGCTGTGCAGCCGTTCCCACTGCCCAGACGTAATGAAACCCTTGAGGCTGAGCGCGACTCACGGCAAGGGTGGAAGGACGATCAAAGAGTTTGCCAGTTAGGTTCATAGTGCCAGGCTAGGATGAAGGGGCGAATCGCAACGCATCTTACCGCCAACTGTGCCGAGATGATCAACAGATTGCCGGAATGTTGCATTCACGGTTTGAAGTTTGTATTAAAGCATGACTTTCCAGTACGCGATCGCTGCACGTTGGATTGGGATGAAAAACGGTCTGAAATTATGACTCCTACGATGGTTTGGCTGATTGTCGGTGCGGGACTCTGTTTGGTTGAATTCGTTCTGCCGACTGCGTTTATTGCCTTTGTGTTGGGTTTGAGTGCTTTACTAGTTGGGATCGTCGCTCACCTCTTGCCGCTTGGGGCACAAGTGGTGCTATGGGTGATTTTGTCGATCGTATTGATGTGGGTGTCTCGTCGGTTTGTCAATCGTCGCGCCTCGTATAAACTCGATGCTACCGAAGCCGAAACGCTCACGGCGATTCGCCCCGGAGAAGTCGGGCGCGTTCGGTATGAAGGGAATTCTTGGGCGGCAAAGTGTGAAGGCTCGCTGATTGAGATTCCCCCAGGTCGGCGCGTTTATGTCGTGGGACGCAAGGGAACAACTTTGATAGTGATGCCAGAAGAATTTTAAGGAGAGGTTTTATGTGGGGTTGGTTTATTGCACTTGTGGTTGGCGGTGGAGCGATTTCAAGCGTCAAAATTATTCAGCAGGGAAACGAGGTGCTGATTGAGCGATTGGGGAGCTACGATCGCAAGCTGTCCCCTGGGCTGAATTTTGTGATTCCGGGACTCGATCGTGTTGCCTTTCAAGAAACGATTCGGGAAAAAGTCCTCGATATTCCGCCGCAAGGCTGCATTACCCGTGATAACGTTTCGATCACAGTAGATGCCGTTGTGTACTGGCGGATTGTCGATATGGAGAAAGCCTATTACAAGGTGCAAAATCTGCAATCGGCAATGGTGAATCTGGTTCTAACACAAATTCGCGCTGAGATGGGACAGTTAGAACTCGATGAAACGTTTACGGCGCGATCGCAGATTAACGAGATTCTGCTGCGTGAACTCGATACGGCAACTGATCCTTGGGGTGTAAAAGTGACCCGTGTCGAACTGCGTGACATTGTTCCGTCGAAAGCGGTTCAAGAATCGATGGAACTGCAAATGTCCGCAGAACGCCGCAAACGGGCTGCAATTCTCACATCTGAAGGGGAACGAGAATCGGCGGTGAACTCAGCACGCGGTAAAGCGGAGGCTCAGGTGCTAGACGCTGAAGCACGTCAGAAAGCGGCGATTTTGGCGGCTGAGGCGGAGCAAAAAGCGATCGTCCTCAAAGCCCAAGCGGAACGTCAGCAAGCCGTCCTGAAAGCTCAAGCGACCGCAGAAGCAATTCAGATTGTGACGCAAGCGCTGAATGGTGATGCACGTGCGGCGGAAGCAGGTAAAGTTCTGCTCGCGATGAGTTATCTGGATATGGGTACGACGGTCGGTAAGAGCGATAGCAGCAAGGTGATGTTTATGGACCCGCGCAGCATTCCGGCGACGTTGCAAGGAATGTTGTCGATGGTGGATGAAAACGGGAAGGGTTAATTACCTTCTGGTAGAGGAGACCTCGCTTCGTTTGAGGTTGATGTCCTGATAGAACAGCAATAAACTGATCCCCTTAAATCTTAAATAGAGGAGAGGTTCGCCGTATATTACGGATTACAGCGGGATGGGCATGACTCATCCTGCTTTCTGTTGTCAGTTGACAGCTTCCAGGAGTTTTTCTGCATTTTGAGATTTTGAGCATTTTCCTGACGATGCTTAAGAATTCGAGGTTTTTGAGAGGCATAACGATGCCCATCACCTACTGAGCAGCAAGCTAACGGTTCAAATCAGCGGCGGCAGATAGCCTTGAATTCAGCACCAGTAACTTTTAACTGTCCGCTGCATTTAAGCTGCATTTAAATTGTTGTACCGCTCACGCTGTTATCATTTCAGCTTTTGCACTGGGTGGTACTGGCTCGAAGTGCAAAACCATGATTTGCTCTAGACGCAACCCTAAAGATTCGTATGTACGCCCATTGCGATCGCTGAATTCAACTTCAAATGCAGCACCCTCCGCTAGTGTCTCAACAACTGTACCAACCTGCCCACGCCACAAATTGTATTGGGGAAGGTCAACGACCAGAGCGACAACATCTAGCAACTTAACTGTATTATTTATCATGCTTGTTACCTCCACCAATTACAGAGGATAGCAGGTCGTTAATTTGGGAATCTCTGAACCCTGCTCAATGATCCAACCACTGCGGAGAGTTGCACTTCTATTTTGCCATTCAATTGTGAAGTCTAGAGTGTAACGTTGCCCAAACTCATCTTGTCTTCCTAACTGGGCTTCCTGAACTTTGACAACCTCAAGCAGAATTTGACGCAACTCTTCAGCATCATCAGCCGTCATTTCAAGAATTGACGAAAAAAGTCGCGCTTTGTGCTTGCCATCGTCATGCTCTAAATTGAGGCAATAGTCCTGTAGCTTACGAATATCAACAATTGCATTCTCTGAGTTTGGAATGAGCATCTTAAAGCAGCACTATTTCATAAGTGACTTCATAAGTGTTTGCTGCACTTAAGCCTTTGCCATATAGCACTTGCTTCTGGTCTAGTCGCTATCCAGCCCAGTGGCAAAATGGACAATGGATTCGTCACTTCATCCTGTTTCACAACAAGTTCGCTAAAATCGAGGCTTAGTTCTGCTAGAGCCTCGACGAAGCTTGTGAGTTGTCTAGATAACAAGAGCGATCTCTGTAATTGATCGCTCTTGTCCACTCAACACCTTTTCGCAATCAAGTGCCGCTAAAAGTTGGCATGCTCCGTATTTGCGGTTTTGAGTCGATCGACCACTTCCACGACAGGAAGCGCACCTAACTCACCCGAAGCACGAGTCCGAATACTCAAGGCATTCGCTTCGACCTCTTTGGCTCCAATTACTGCCATCACCGGAATTTTGTCTTTTTCAGCATTGCGGATCAGCTTACCAAGTCGATCGCCCGCCGGAGCCACTTCTGCCCGAATACCCGCTTGTTTCATTTGTTGGGCGACTTCGGTTGCAAACGATCGAAACTCATCGCTCACCGGCAACAATCGAATCTGCTCTGGAGCCAGCCACATTGGGAAATCTCCCGCATATTCTTCGATCAGAATTCCAATCAGTCGCTCCAATGATCCAAACGGCGCACGGTGAATCATCACTGGACGTTTACGGCTACCATCTTCGGCAACGTATTCGAGATCAAAGCGTTCTGGTAAGTTGTAATCGACTTGAACGGTTCCAAGTTGCCATTCGCGATCGAGCGCATCACTAAAGATAAAGTCGAGTTTCGGGCCATAAAACGCCGCTTCCCCAATACCCTCGAAGTATTTCATGCCAAGCGTTTCAACCGCACGACGAATTGCACCCTCAGCTTTCTCCCACGCTTCATCTGAACCGATGTATTTATCAGAGTTTGGATCGCGGAAGCTGAGACGCGCTTTGAAGTTCTTCAGTTGCAGACTCTTGAACACCGAGAGAATCAGATCGACAACACTGAGGAACTCTGCATCAAGTTGTTCAGGAGTGACGAACAAGTGAGAATCATCCACCGTAAAGCCGCGCACTCTGGTTAATCCACCGAGTTCACCAGATTGCTCGTAGCGGTAGACGGTTCCAAACTCAGCCAAGCGCATCGGCAAATCGCGGTACGATCGCAGTTCACTTTTATAAATCTGGATGTGAAATGGACAGTT
This sequence comes from Cyanobacteria bacterium FACHB-DQ100, assembly GCA_014695195.1. Classification (NCBI taxonomy): domain Bacteria; kingdom Bacillati; phylum Cyanobacteriota; species Cyanobacteria bacterium FACHB-DQ100. The sequence goes on from JACJNW010000019.1 coordinate 46,337, forward strand.
CATTGGCTTCATCACAAAGCCTTGCTCCTCAGTCCGGGCTTTGTCATCCTCTGCCATCATCGGGAACATATCCTCGCTGTATTTCTGCCAGTGTCCCGAAGTTTTGAACAGGTCAACTCTAGCAATGTGAGGCGTGACGACAGGTAGATAACCGCGCTTAGTTTGCTCCTGTTTGAGAAAGTCTTCCAGGGCCGATCGCAGCACGGTTCCTTTCGGTGTCCACATCGGTAAACCAGGCCCAACCAAATCCGAAAAGATAAACAGCCCTAATTCTTTTCCTAACTTGCGATGATCGCGCTTCATCGCTTCTTCTTTGCGGCGCTTGTATTCGGCTAACTGCTCTGGGGTTTCCCAAGCCGTACCGTAAATGCGCTGCAATTGGGCTTTGGTTTCATCGCCGCGCCAGTATGCCCCCGCAACCGATTCGAGATCGATCGCATCGGGGTTCAATTCTGCGGTACTGTCAACGTGTGGACCTGCACAGAGATCCCACCAGTGGTCGCCCAGATGATAGATCGTGATCGGCTCTTGTTTGATGTCGTCGAGAATTTCTAGTTTGTACGGCTCATTGATCGTTTGAATTCTGGCTTTTGCTTCTTCGCGGCTCACTTCCTCGCGGGTCACAGGCAAATTGCGACGAATAATTTTCGCCATCTCTTTTTTGATCGCCTTGAGATCTTTTTCGGTAAATGGCTCCGGGCTATCAAAATCGTAGTAAAACCCGTTTTCGATCCAAGGCCCGATCGTCACCTGCGCCTTCGGAAAAAGTTTTTGCACCGCCATCGCCATTACGTGCGAAGTCGTATGACGAATCTTCTGTAAGGCTTCGGATTCGCTAGTTTTAGGCAAGTAAATTTTTTCCGACTGAGAAGAAGCGTCTGACATAGAACGAGTAAATGGATGAATGCCTCATCTATCTTACCGATCCCCTGTCATTGTGTGTTCAATCATTATGTGTTCAATCATCGCGTGCTCAATCTGTAGGGTTTCGGGGTAAGATGAGGAAAGGTTACGAAATGTAAAGAAAATAAGGAAACTCTGACGCAGGCTTCTGTTTTTAACGATGTTTAACTCAAATCTACCCGACCGAGACTTACTCAAAACTGTCTTAGAACCGCTGCTGGATGATTTTCAGTATTGGTTTTCGCGATCGCGCACTCTGCTCGAAACCGAAACCCTTTTCTTTCTCTCACCCAAAGAGCAAGCCAACCTGCTTGATCGTGTGATCCAGACGCAGCAGGAAGTTAACGCCGTTCAAGCCTTGCTCAAAGCGACCGACGGACAAGCAGGTGTTGATACTTCTGTTTTGGTCGCTTGGCATCAACTCGTGAGCGAATGTTGGCAAGTGAGTATGAAGCTGCGATCCCAGAGATCCTCCTAGCGGCTTCAAACTCTCTCTTAAATGGGATGCCAGGATTTAACAAAATCTGAGAGACTATTAGATAATTAGAAAACCAATTTTCATACTTCCAGACGGGACTGACTTAATTTCTGTTTGGGTAAATCTCTATTTCGTCGTCCACTTGGCTTGGGAAAGAGGCATATGATACTGCACCTGCTTTACATTCTGGCGTTCACAACACTGGCATTCTTAGCCGTTGGTAATTTGATTCGGAATATGATGGCCCTGGGAATTGAGTCGCAGCGTCAGTATGCGCCGACTGCACGATCGCAAAATCGCCCGGTTCCCCATCCTGAACTGCTCGACGAAAACGGCAGAATGATCAATGAACCGCTGTTGGTGATGCGATCGATGAGCGTGGAAGATGCGCGTGAGCAATTGGACGCAATTTATAAATCTTCGCCGGGTGGGGAATCCGCCCCATCGGGAGACGACTAGCCCCAAGCACAAAAGCCATAATTTAGAGTAAGGCGCATCGATGACGATCGCGCCTTTTCTATTCTGTGGGAGTGAATCATGACAGGCGGCCCTTCTTGGTGGAACCAGATTCGAGAAACAGTGGGACAAGGCGTTTCGGAAGCGGGCAAACGAGTTTCGATCGAGTCGCTTTCCCGATCAGTTTCCGGTTGGTTTCGAGTGGACGAAGCCGAAGTGCAGGAAATTTTGCGACAAGTGAGAGCAGAACTGCCGACGACTGAAGCGCTATTAGTCGGAAAACCGCAATCGGGGAAAAGCTCGATCGTGCGGAGTTTAACCGGGGTGTCAGCCGAAATCGTCGGTCAAGGATTCCGCCCGCATACGCAGTACACGCAGCAGTACAGCTATCCCACTCAAGAGTTACCTTTGCTTGTGTTTACGGATACGGTCGGTTTAGGCGACGGAATGCAAGAAACTTCAGAGGTGATCCGCGAATTAATCGGCGAACTCCAGCCTGATCAAACTCGTGCTAAGGTTTTGATTCTCACCGTAAAGATCAGTGACTTTGCCACCGATACTCTCAAACAAATCGCGAGCCAAATTCGCGCTAAACACTCTGAAGTCCCTTGCTTACTTGCTGTCACCTGTTTGCACGAATTGTATCCAGCCGAGGTGAGTGATCATCCTGACTATCCACCCAGTTTTGCGAATGTCGATCGCGCCTTTTCCACAATTCAGCAGAACTTTGCAGGATTGTTCGATCGCGCTGTCTTAATCGATTTCACCCTAGAAGAAGACGAATTTCACCCGCCGTTTTATGGATTGGAAGCGTTCATCGAAGCGTTGTCGGAACTATTACCCGAAGCAGAAGCAAGAACGATCGCGCAACTGTTGAACGATCGAGATGAAGGCAAACAAATCGGTGAACTCTATCGCGATGCCGGACGACGCTACATTTTGCCGTTTTCCGTGATGGCGGGGGCTGCGGCTGCGATTCCGATACCTCTGGCGACGATGCCTGTATTAACGGCGCTGCAAGTTTCGATGGTTGGTGCATTGGGGCAGTTGTACGGTCAGACCTTAACGCCATCGCAGGCAGGAGGAGTTGTGAGCGCGATCGCGGGGGGATTTGTGGCGCAAGCGATCGGGCGAGAATTGATTAAGTTTGTGCCGGGATTTGGCAGTGTGATTGCGGCATCTTGGGCGAGTGCGTACACTTGGGCACTGGGAGAAGCAGCTTGCGTGTATTTTGGGGATTTGCTCGGCGGGAAAAATCCCGACCCGCAGCGGATTCAAGCTGCGATGAAAGAATCGTTTCAGTTAGCAAAAGAGCGGTTCAAGCGACCTTGATCGGGTATTGAAGTGCGTTTAAAGCAGAGTGCAAGTTCGCCTGCAAAAAGTAACAGTGAAGTGGTAGGATCGCGAACTAAATAAAATGAAGCGGGATTAGATTTAGATGCCTGATCCCGCTTGAAGAATTATGCCGAGAATGACTTACCGCAGCCGCAGGTTTGATTGGCGTTAGGGTTAGTGAACTGGAATCCGCCGCCGATTAAAGCAGTGCTGTAATCCAGCATCAAGCCATAGAGATAAAGTAAGCTTTTCGGATCGCACACAACTTTAAAGCCGTCATAATCAGAAACATGATCATCAGGGCGAATGTTGTTTGGATCTTCAAAATCCATGGTGTAGGACATTCCAGAGCAACCGCCGCCGCGCACACCGACGCGCAGACACAGATCTTTACCTTGCTGTTCTCGAAGCATCATTACGTGCTTTAGGGCGGATTCGCTCATTTGAATGCCGCGCTGGGGCTGAGTAGCTGGAGTAGTTTGAGTCATGCGATCGCTCCTACGAAATCCCAATTGAAACTGGTTATATCCCTATTTTAGCAATTCTGCTCTTGCAATCACGGGTTTCCGTGCAATCGACGATTAAAAGTTACGAAGATCATTCAAAAACAAAGCCTATTTTTGATCTAAGTCAAGGCATTCGCACAATGATTCCCCTACGCTTGAATTGTGAATGGTTCAAGGACAAAGCAATGACAACTTTCGAGATTAATAATACTGTCGGCGCGGTCGTGCGTGATTATCCTGCTCTTTCGCGTCAGTTTGAACAAGTAAACATTGACTATTGTTGCGGCGGCAAAAGAACTTTAGAAGAAGCCTGTCGTCAACGCGGTATCGATCCTGAAGCATTCCTAACGCAGTTAGAGAACAATGCAGCTAAAGAACCTGCCTCGGAGATGAATTTGAGTGGTTTATCGTTGACCGCCCTAGCAAATCATATCGAGCAGACTCATCACGCCTATCTGCATACAGAACTTCCACGCCTCGAAAAGATGGTGACAAAAGTTGCTGCGGTGCATGGAGACAAAGAACCTCGTTTACTTGAAATCAGAAACGTCTTTCTAGAGCTATCGGCAGACCTGACAACCCATTTGCTTAAAGAAGAGCAAGTTTTGTTTCCGATAGTTCGACAGTTAGAAGCGAGTAATGTTCTCCCTATCTTTCATTGTGGTAGTTTGTGCAATCCTGTTTCTCGGATGGAACTTGAGCATGATGCTGCTGGACGTGCATTAGAAAAACTGCGCCAACTCACCAACAATTACACTCCGCCAGAATGGGCATGTAATACCTATCGATCGATGCTGAACGCGCTAGAGGCTTTTGAACAAGATATGCACCAGCACATCCACAAAGAAAACAATGTGCTGTTTCCGGGTGCGATCGCATTAGAGCAAAAGTTTATCCACTCCTGATTAATGCTGTTCAAAATTCTAGTCATTCTGCATACTCTAGGAGCGACCGTCTGGACAGGTTGGGTGGGCTAGGTTAGAGATCAAGGTGCTGTAATCACAAAGGATAGTGCAATGACGCTTCCAGGCTCTAGTTCGCTTCCAGAAAAAGCTTCTCACTCTTCTGGTCAGGCTTGGTATCGTCCGATCGTGTCACCCGAACATGGAGCCTATGTGATGTTGCTAGTGTCATTTCTCACTGGAGCGGCAGCCGCACAACATTGGACAGGGGCAACTACACTCGCGCTAATTTCTGCATTTGCAGGATTTCAGGCAGAACATCCATTAGTGCTGCAAATCAAGCAGCGACGAAGTTGGAAACCTCGACTCTTAGCTTGGGGCGGACTGTATGCGGTTGTCTCATTTAGTATTGCAGCTTATTTATCTCTGCAAGCTTCTGAATTGTTGTGGTTGTATCTAGGTGCGATCGTCGCTTTTGCGGTCGATGCAATTTCAGTCTTTTACCGACAGCAAAAATCATTTGGTAACGAACTATTAACCTTTGCAGCCGTTTGTCTTGCCGCACCATTTGCTCATATTGCAACCGGTGGAGCTTTGACAGCTTCAATTGTAGGACTGTGGCTGTTGAACACTCTATTCTTTAGCAGCGCCATTTTTACGGTAAAGCTGCATAAACCGAAAACGGCATCATTAACGCTAGCACTGATTTATCACGCGATCGCAACTTTGATGGCTTGTGGACTTTGGTACTACGGCTGGTTGAGCTTGTATTCAGCGATCGGATTTGGTGTGGTTCTGCTGAAGTTTACTTTGATTTTGGCACGACGCAATTGGTATCAAACAACAGCAATTCAAAATGTTGCCATGCTTGAAACCAGTTCTGCATTGTTATTTTTGGCAATCGTGGCACTGTCCCTACTGCCTGCCCATCTCAACTAAAGATCTTCACGGCAGAATAGCGGTATCTTGAGAAGGATGAATCAACTGTTGCAGAAGCTGTTTGAGCGATCGTCGCTGTGGTTCCCGTAGCCAAATCAAAGGCAACAGTGCCAAAAGTCGCAACACACTAGAGAACACAAACAATCCCGTCATTCCGCCAACATCCGCAAACTGCGCGAACCACCCACCGACTAAAGCGCCCATTGCTCCAGCAACACCACCGATCGCACCAGTAATTGCGAAATACTTCGTATGATGTTGAGTGGGTGCGATCTCAAGCTGCAAATTGTTGATGCACAAATCGACGGCTGCGATCGTTCCACCGCCTAATAGATGCAGCATGGGAAACCAAAGCCAGATTGACAACGAGCTTGCATCAGTTCCTAGCCACAGCACCGGAGTAACAGCAACCAGTATTCCATCTAGCAAGAGAATTGCTCGATTGCCGATTTGATCCGCTAATTTGCCCCAAAAGAACAGCATCAATAAATTGGCTCCAGCCCCCAAACCGTTATAGAGTGTAACCCAACTCAAATCAAGAGCCAGATTATCCAGCAAGTACAAATTAAAAAACGGATTGCTCAGATTAATGCCAAACGCCCAGATGCTGAAATAAAGCAGGAACAGTAGAAAATGGAAGTTGTTTAGAATGCTGCGGGATGCGGTTTCTGGTGGATTGATCGTAAAAACTTCCCCAGCAATTGCACAGTTCTGATCAACTTCTAATGTCTGCGAACAACGAGCTTGCGGATTTACATCGCTCATTCGAGACTGAAAGCCTAAGCTAATTAACCCAGCCAAAACTCCCACAATCACCATCACGCCATATCCTTCAATGCTGCCACCGCTCCAGCGCGACACCATCACCCCCAAACAGGGCAAAGCCACTAAACTGGTGAGGCTGAAGGTACTATTGCGAAAGCCGAAATATCGTCCGCGCAGTTGTCGAGGCACTAATGTTGCTAACCAAGACAGCCAGGATGCCCCACCCAGTGCACCCAGAGTATGGGTTGCCAACATTACTGCTAACGTTGCCACAATCATTTGCTGAGGGTGTGTGGGGTGAACACTAAAGACGATGATTGCGATCGCTAACGGCAACCAAAGTAAGCGAGAAATACTATAAATCCATAGGCTGTAGCGCCGTCGGCTAGTTGTTGAATCTGCCCAATAAGCTCCTAAAGGTTGCAGTAAGTTTGCCAGCATCGGAATGGAAGCAAACATTCCGATCTGGATTGGTGTTGCTTTTAGCTCGACAAGAAAATTGCTCAGTAACACTCCACCCATGATATTAGAGAAAATTGTTGCGAAAACACCATCCAACGTTGAAGCACGGAGGCTCGATCGAATTTCATCTTTGGAAGGTTTTGTAGCGAGAGTGGAGGGAACTGAAGTGGATATTGTCAGAAATTGTACGGGAAGCTCTTCGAGTGGAGAAACACTCGTTTCGTCTAAATAATTTGTCACACAGGGTTAATCAAGCTCATCCCTTTCATTCAAGCACTTTATGGTGCCGATCAAATTGTCGGTTAGCAATGAAGATACTGAGTCGATGAATAAGCGAATGACTACATTTCGCAACCAGCTTAATCTTCACAAGTTTCTCACGATCGCGATCTATCCTTGGCACATAAGAGAAGCAAGAGGCTACTGGAATGCTTAAGTGCTTCTGTATTCCATCTTTGCTTAAAGCGAGGTCTGTTTTATGTCAAAAACGATCGTTAACTTAACAGAACATCATATTCTTCAAGAAATCGAACGAGTCGTAGAAGACTATCCGCAACATCCATACCAACAAGCATTTTCTCATCCTGACTTCCGTCAGCAATTGTTAGTGTGGGTTCTCAACCGGGTTCCGAGTGTGTTTACCCTGGTTGAGGACACTCAAGAAGTCAGTGTTCACCCAACTTATGCTCCCTACTGTAGCGATCCGCAGTCTTGTACCGAGTTCGTCATTCGTCAGGGCATCGAAGAAATTTTGGCGCAGAATCAGCAAGAAATCGAACATTGCTTACCTGAAGAGGAAGATGCTGGGTTAGCGCCTTCTCACTGGTTCGGCTAATTGTGCATTCTTTGCTCGCGCTGAGAAATAGAGGTTGTAACAGCATTAGGTTTTTCCTATGAAATGGCTTTCAGCGTTTGTTTTAACTATCGTGCTGCTATTAACCAGCAGCGCGATCACGCAGACCGATATCAACATCAACAATAAGAATTTAATTCGTTTGGGTGGAGATGTTACTGTTCCGGAAAAACAAGTCGTAGAAAATGCTCATGCAATCGGAGGATCAGTGACAGTACAACCGAATGCACGAGTGACGCAAACCGCGATCGCAATTGGCGGAGATGTCACCCTGAAGAAAGGCGCACGCGTAGATGGTGATGCTTATGCCGTTGGCGGTAATGTGGTGCAGGAAGAAGGAGCCACGATTGGGGGCGCAAAACAAACGTTTAATGAGGATGCAATGCGGGGAATGCAGCGCGATCGTCATTCCTTTTGGGCAGGTTACGCCGCTCACAGTATTTTTCGGATCATGAGCGCGATCGTTTCTGCCATTGCTGGCGTGATTCTCCTCCGCGCTGCCCCCTCATTTCTGCCTAATTTGGCAGCAACCGTCCACCGCTATCCTAGCCAAAGTGCGTTATGGGGGATTGGAGCGTCTATCACTTTGGTTGCTCTCATCCTCTTTCTTGCGATTACTTTAATTGGTATTCCGTTGATCCCACTCTTGATTCTGGTTGCGAGTCTCGCCACCTTTGTTGGAACATTGGGCATCTCATTGTGGGTGGGTCAGCAAATTACAAAAAGCGACCAGCGCACTCGATTGCAACAGTTCTTGATCGGGTTGCTATTCATCACGCTCCTGTCTTTGGTTCCAGTTTTAGGCGGAATTGTGACCTTTATTGTGAGCCTACTTGGATTGGGAGCGTTACTTGCTTGGAAAGTGGGTAGAGTCCAGCCTTTGCTGATGGAATAATCTGCTAAGAATTGCTTTATTTGAGTGCGATCGACTGATCCTGAATAGGTCGGAGCTTTGCAGCAATCCATGGAGCCAAAAGCAGCAGGATTAGACAGATCGACATCAAACCCCCTTGAAACAAGTTGTAATCCGCAGCAATTCGCTCCCAAGAATAGCCCAGAATAAAGCGACCCAGAACAATCTCAAACGTCACTACCAAATCACCTCCGCTCTTCTAAGCTAGTGTGTTGTTCATTAGAGGATATTTAGTGCGATCGCACTTCCCAAAAGCGCGGTTGTGATTCCAAGCGCAATGATCACCTGCTTTGGAGTGAAGCGCCGTTTTTGAACTGCTGGAGCAGATGGCGAAATTACGATCGCTCTAGCGGGTTCGATCGACGGGTCGGCTTTTTGAAGTTGGGTCTGATTGGCAATGGCAAGTGTCTCTAATTCTTGGTCTGAAGCAACTGTCTGTGCTGGTTCAACCGATGTGAATGGCTCAGACGAGTCTTGCGGTTCTGAAACTTGAGGATCTGAAACTTGAGGAATAGTATGGCGGTTCGGATCAAGTATTTTACGAGAGTTATTTGGATGAAAGTTTGTCATAGCTACACCCTGATTCAAAATCAACTGGCTCAAAGTGATAGCAGCGATCGTATTTCAGGGACAATTATTCTGATGATGTAAAAGAAAGCTAATCTCTACATCAGTTACGAAATGAGTTGCTCAGGGCGTAGAAGCTCGATATTCCTGAAAAACTTCCATCGTTAGAATATGCAAAAAGTATGGGGAAGTTGTGAGCTTTAATTAGTGTCTCGTTTGTTAAAAAAGACCCTCATTGCCTCTTGCGGAGCGTGGCGTTACCCCTCTCCTTCTCCCTTGGAGAGAAAGAGAACCAGACTTCTAGTTCCCTCTCCTATGGGAGAGGGTTGGGGTGAGGGCAGATCGACGGTCTTCTTTTTAATTAGGTTTGCCTACTTATCAACCAATAAACTTTTGAATCGTACCCATTAGCAAATCAATTTCGTTCTCCGTCGTAAAGTAGTGAACGCAAGCACGAATACAATTCGGATTTAATATCACTCTCAAAAAAATGCTTTTCTCCTCAAGAAACTGAACTAATTGAGAATGCTTTCCATCTACTAGCTGAAATGAAATTAATCCCGCTTCTGGAGCAGTTTGTTTTAAGCATTTCACATCTGATAGCTGATTTAACTGCTGCCATAGATAAGCACTCCGATCGCAAATCATCGGGTACCGCTCCTGAGCAAAGGGAGCATGAAATTCGATCGCTTCACGCAATGCTGAATATAACGGAATCGCTGAAGTGGCAATCTCATATTTGCGACCATCGGACTGAAACCGAACCGGATTTCCAGTAGCATCCGTAATCACACTCCGCCAGCCGATAAACGTCGGGCTCAATCTTTCTCGCGCTTCAGGGCGAACATACAATCCGCCCACACCCGCTGCGCCACACCACCATTTATGCCCCGTAAACGCATAAAAATCAGCCTGCAACTCTGTAAGATTCAGCGGCAATACTCCGACAGATTGTGCCGCATCAACCAGAACTTGCACTGATCGCGCATGACAAATTTCAACCATTTGCTTCAGCGGTAAAACTTCCCCAGTATTCCAAAGAATATGACTAACAACAAACAATTTAGTATTGGGTTGCAGGAATTGATCAACGATCGCACAAGGATCACCCGAATTCAGAGTCTCCAACAAGGGGCAGAGCGTTACTTCCAAATCAAATCGCCGCTGAAGTTCGCGGACTGCTGCCACAATTCCTTGATGTTCACAATCGCTGATTAAGATGTGATCTCCTGCCTTCCAATCAATGCCCCACAGCGCAATATTGCATCCGACAGAAACATCTTCAGTGAGGGTAATCGTGTCAGCAGTTGTGCCAAGTTCCTTTGCGATCGCTTCCCGCGTTAAATTCCCTTCCTGCACAATCCAAGCATTCGCCGCACTCGAAAACGGACCTAATTCCTGAAATCGATCGTGGGCTTGATGCAGCGCCGCGATCGCAGGTCTTGGCATTGTGCCTTGTCCACCATAGTTAAAGTAAGCTTTGCCGTTGAGATAGGGAAATTCGCTGCGGTGCTGATCGAGTTGAGACGACATGGTAGAAGGCGATTGATCTGTCTTCTAAACATAACAAAAGGAGCAGCGCCGCGCTCTGTCACTCCTGGCAGTCCAGTTAATTTTGCATCAAGAAACAAAACTTCATTAAGGTATCGCTTAATCCCTCATTAATTTTGAATTGCTATTATAGGGAGAATGAGCACGATTAACGTTAACTTTCTGCAATTCTCGCTTTAGAATTAGACATAATCGATGCCTCTGGTTGATGCCGCAGTCCGCTACCTTCTACCTTTATAGAGATGTTCATCACCGCCGACCTGCTGCTAAATTATCAACGCTGTAGCCGCCGAGCTTTTCTCGATCGATATGGGGATGTGGAACAAAAAGACCCCCCCAACGATTATCTGCTAAAGCTGATACAAGATAGTGCAGAAAATCGGCGACAAGTCCTTTCGAGCCACGAGCATCGAGAGCCTAGGTATCAATCAGGCGACTGGCAAAAAGGCGCAGAAGAAACTTTAAAGTTAATGCGGGAAGGAGTCGAGCGAATTTATCAGCCTGTGTTGCTGGCTGAGGAAGCAGGCGTTACGCTCGTTGCCAATCCTGACCTGCTAGAAAAACAGCCGGGACAATCCATCTTTGGCGATTGGATTTATGTGCCAAGCGAAATTAAATTAAGCAAGCGCCCAAAGCAAGAGTATCAAATTGTTGTGGCGTATTTTGCCAAGGTACTCGCAGCAGTTCAGGGGGCTTGGGTCGAGGAAGCTTGGTTAATTTTGAAAGAGCGCGGCGCGTTTTCGGTGGACTTATGGGAAACTGTTCCCCGCATGGAGGCGATTCTTGCCAATTGCATTCAAACCATAGCGCAGCAACACGAACCGGAAGTCTTTATCTCTCGGAGTCGCTGTAGTTTGTGCCATTGGTTTAGTCATTGCTACGCGATCGCCAAATCTGAACAGCATCTTTCTTTACTTCCAGGGGTGACGCAACCTCGCTACGTTCAACTGCAAGCCCTCAATCTCACGACCCTCGAAGCTCTTGCAGAAACACCTCCTGCCCGTCTTGAACCACTTCCTGGTTTTGGCAGCGAGACGGCGCACAAAATTGTCCGACAGGCGCGATCGACGCTGCAAGATACCGCACTTTTAGGCGAAAGTCTTGCGGCTCACACCGTTGGTAAACGACCGTTCCGAATGCCAACGATCCCCACTGCCGCGATCGAGCTTTATTTTGATATCGAAGCCGAGCCAAGTTTGAACCTAGTCTACCTGCACGGAATATTGGTCGTCGATCGGATAAGCCAGACCGAAACCTTCCACGCCTTACTGGCAGAAACTCCTGAAGAAGAATCAATAGCGTGGCAAAAACTAATTGACTTACTATGGGCGTATCCGAATGCGCCCATTTTTCATTTTTGCCCCTATGAAGTGCAAACCGTTGAACGACTTGGAAAGCTGTTTGAAACGCCAGAGGAATTAATTCGACCGTTGTTAGCCCGATTTATTGACTTGCATGATTGTGTGACTCAGACCGTGACGCTTCCTGTGGAAAGCTATGCACTCAAGCATATTGCTCGTTGGGTTGGGTTTGACTGGCGCGATTCGAGTGCAAATGGGGCGCAGTCGATCTATTGGTACGCCCAGTGGTTGACGACAGGCGATCGCAGTTATTTAGAGTCAATTCTGATTTATAACGAGGATGACTGCCGTGCCACCTATCAGGTGAAAGAGTGGCTGGTGAATTTTTTGAATCACGCGACTACTTCGTGCAGCGGAACGATCACGCACAATGAATTAGGTTACGCAGTGTAATTCTTATGGCAAAACTTGAAACAATTCTGATTTACCCAATCAAGTCTCTCGATGCAATCTCGGTAAGTCAGGCAAAAATTCTACCGGGTGGCAGCTTGGAACACGATCGAGAATTCTGCATTGTCGATCAATCCGACAACTGGGTAAACGGCAAACGTACCGCAAAGATTCACCAAATTCGATCGCAGTTCGATCTTAAAGCGCGAATTGTGACGCTCTCGGTGCAGAACGATCGTCCGGTGAGCTTTCACCTCGATCACGGTCGGAGCGGCATCGAAGGCTGGTTGAGTGATTATTGTGGCTTTCGGGTATTTCTCAAGCAAGATCTCACGACTGGATTTCCAGATGATCCGGTATCGCCAGGGCCGACGATCGTCAGCCTTGCAACCCTGAAACAAGCCGCTTCTTGGTTTGAAGGAATGACGCTTGCAGGAATGCGATCGCGCCTCCGCACAAACTTAGAACTCTCTGAAGTTCCGGCATTCTGGGAAGAACAGCTTTACTCAGCAGATAAACGTTTGATCGTCTTTCAGCTTGGTGAAGTCGAAATTCAAGGAATTAATTCCTGTCAGCGCTGCATCGTCCCGACCCGTGATGCCATTTCAGGAGAACCTTATCCCCAATTTCAAAAAATATTCAACACACAACGCAAAGAAGAACTTCCCGACTGGGTGCCAAAAGAGCAATTCAATCACTACTATCGTATGGCAGTCAACACTCGAATCGCCCCTGCTGAAGCCGGGAAAGTTCTCAAAGTCGGCGATCGGTTATCGCGCCGGACGAGTTGATCCTGCCGCAATCACATTCAATCGCTGTGTTACCATCGTCATGCCGCCATGCCGAACCAACACAGCCGATATCCATTGAGATCCAGCAGTATTCGGTGCTTTACCGACTTTGAACAATCCGCCAGAAGTCAGCAAATCTAGATCGACTGTTGCAGGCTTGAGATATCCATTGGCATTGACAGGCTCTTGCACCACTGCACCCAGCAGCAAGTCATTCTCAAGCGGCTCCTGCACGATCGCATCAAAGTTAAATTCCTGTCCGGTTCGCACCTGCTCCGGTAGATTCACCTTCACCAAGGGCGGCTTCTCTCCAGTCGTAATCAAGTTGCTCTCAGACAGAACTTCCTGGCGCACGATCTTCTGGTTCTGGAACTGTTGGCGCGATCGCAGAGTTGCGTTTAATTTGACCTGCTGTCCGTCCTTTGTCTGACTTCCTGTAATCTGAGTGAGGGTCTCTGCCTGAATTCCATTTGCACTCGATCGCCAGGAGGTCAGCTCTGTTTTATAGGTCAGATTCGGGTATTGTTTCCACAGTTGCGCGAGAGACTGTTCCAGCGATCGGCGATTCAGTCCATCAGAATGCGTAAAGTTTGGGCTATAGAACTGGAGCACCTCTTGCACATTTCTACGGTTTGCAGCAGCATCGAGTTGCGTTAATGCTTGTCTGAGTTCTTGGGGGGCGGTGGCTGGAGTGCTAGCAATGGATCGATCGCTCCCGACAGATCCTGACGCGATCGCAAGACCCAAGCTCAGTAGAAATAAAATTTGCCGAGACCGGACGCTCAGCGGGGCAGAAACTCTCAAGCGCATAAGCACACTCATCCAACAACAAACTTGTAATCACTATACACGCGAAATTCAAAGCAAACCGAACTTCTACGCTTCAAGCGGTGTCCATTCTGCCTGATAGATGCCGACAGTATTGATCGGATGATGAGCAGATCGATCGGTACAGTCAGTGATGATTTGCTGAAATAGGAATGATTTTAGCTAGTGCAGAGTCATAGCTTAACTTTAGAGTAAGCACAGTCGGAAAGAGTTACCAGGTGATCTCAAATCTCCAAACCCTCGCTACAGATCTCGGTCTCGCTACAGCTCTGGGTAAAGACGCGATTAGGAGTTACACAGAGGAGGCTGATTTATCGCAGGACTTTTGGAAAGATGCGAGCTATGAAGTTAGCTAAACCCTCATCTATCTTAAGAAAACTCTCCAAATAAACTTAATTATTCGTTCCACTTTATGTAACAGCTATTTCACAAACAAATGTAAGTTTATTTTGTAAAGAAGTTTATCGATAGGTGTACTTAAGGTTTAATAATCAATGCCTTCGTATTAGCAAAACGATTTTGTTTGCATTTCTTAGCAGTCAAAATAGTCGCTAGCTTCTACTTACGAACTTTTGCTAAATAAGATTGATTAAGTAAGTAACAGTTAGACACAAAATTTCATAAGTAGACACTAGAAAAATAAAGATAGATATCCATAAGATGAGGTCAGGTAAATAACGGATTCCGAAGTTTGCCGAATCGTACTTCTTGTATTTTTTAGTAATCATCAAAACCATGACCACAACATTACAAAGACGCGAAAGCGGCAATGTGTGGGAGCGCTTCTGTAACTGGGTAACTTCAACCGATAACCGAATCTACGTAGGCTGGTTCGGCGTGTTGATGATCCCCACCTTACTTTCGGCGACCATCTGCTACATCATCGCCTTCGTCGCTGCTCCTCCTGTAGACATCGATGGCATCCGCGAACCCGTCGCTGGCTCCTTGCTCTACGGCAACAACATTATCTCCGGTGCTGTTGTTCCGTCCTCGAACGCGATCGGTCTGCACTTCTACCCGATCTGGGAAGCCGCATCGCTCGACGAGTGGCTGTACAACGGTGGCCCTTACCAACTCGTGGTATTCCACTTCCTCATCGGCGTATTCGCTTACCTCGGTCGCCAATGGGAGCTCTCCTACCGTCTCGGTATGCGTCCTTGGATCTGTGTTGCTTACAGCGCTCCAGTGTCTGCTGCAACGGCAGTGTTCTTGATCTACCCGATCGGACAAGGTTCGTTCTCGGATGGAATGCCCCTCGGTATCTCTGGAACCTTCAACTTCATGATCGTCTTCCAAGCCGAGCACAACATCTTGATGCACCCCTTCCACATGCTCGGCGTTGCCGGTGTATTCGGCGGATCGCTCTTCTCGGCGATGCACGGTTCACTCGTGACCTCTTCGCTGGTACGTGAGACCACCGAAGCGGAAAGCCAAAACTACGGCTACAAGTTTGGGCAAGAAGAAGAGACCTACAACATCGTGGCAGCACACGGCTACTTCGGCCGCTTGATCTTCCAATACGCCTCGTTCAACAACTCTCGCGCACTGCACTTCTTCTTGGGTGCATGGCCAGTCGTATGTATCTGGTTCACGGCACTGGGTATTTCGACGATGGCGTTCAACCTGAACGGATTCAACTTCAACCAGTCGATTTTGGATTCTCAAGGTCGCGTGGTGAATACTTGGGCAGACATGATCAACCGTGCGAACCTGGGGATGGAAGTGATGCACGAGCGTAACGCTCACAACTTCCCGCTTGACTTGGCTGTAGGGGATCAAACACCCGTTGCAGTACAAGCTCCGGCAATCAACGGCTAGTTGATAAAAAATTGTGGAGGTTACTCTTGCAAGTAACTCTCCACAACATAACCCTTGATTGAAAGATATCCCTCAGTTTTGGCTGGGGGATTTCTTGCTTTAAACTAGCTTACACTTAACAAAAGTTAAAGTTAAGCTTTGCGTCAGCGTTGAGCGGCGATCGCGATCCTTTCCGCATCATTCACGGATAACGACTGTCCGCTGCACATTTAGCAGGATGCACTGAGGCGGCACCCCTTGAACAACGCTTGAGGAGCCATTTAGGATGAAATGAGGGAAAATTCAGTCTCTTTCAATTTGCTTGGTCACGTCACGATTGACAAGAAATGTTCTAGCTTACGCTAATCTTGACGGAATCACATCGAAGTCGATCGTTTTGGCATGATCGCGAAAATTTGCAGGACGGGGTAAGCTTGAGTGGCTCCGTACCAGTCATCAGTCTTGGTGTGAGGTTTTTTGATTAATGAAAGTTTTACTTCTTTACCCGCTGTTTCCAGAGTCGTTCTGGTCTTTCAATAAAGCGTTAGAACTGATCGATCGCAAGGCATCTCTGCCTCCGCTTGGCATGATTACCGTTGCTGCTATCTTGCCGCAGACCTGGGAATTTCGGCTGATTGACCGTAATGTGCGATCGGAAACTGATGCCGATTGGGAATGGGCCGACCTGGTGATTTTATCGGGCATGATCGTGCAGAAGCCTGACCTGTTGCAGCTCATTCACGAAGCAAAACGGCGGGGTAAATTAGTAGCGGTTGGAGGCCCGTATGTCACCTCTGTACCGGATGCAGTTCTTGGTGCTGGCGCTAATTTCTTGGTGCTGGACGAGGGAGAGATTACCTTACCACTGTTGGTAGAGGCACTAGAACGGGGCGAAACCTCAGGGATTCTTCGCGCTCCTAAGGGTGAAAAGCCAGATGTATCCGCTTCTCCTGTCCCCCGTTTTGACTTGCTCGACCTCAACGCCTACATTGAGATGTCTGTTCAGTTTTCGCGAGGATGCCCCTTTCAGTGCGAATTCTGCGACATCATCGTTCTCTACGGTCGGAAGCCACGCACAAAAACCCCGGCTCAACTGCTGACAGAATTGCAAGCCCTTTATGATCTCGGTTGGCGGCGATCGGTCTTCATCGTCGATGACAACTTCATTGGCAATAAGCGCAACGTCAAACTCCTGCTCCGTGAACTGGTGCCCTGGATGGCAGCCCACAAGTACCCGTTCCGGTTAAGTACAGAAGCCTCGGTTGATCTGGCGCAGGATGAAGAACTACTAGACCTGATGGTGCGGGCAAACTTCACGGCGGTCTTTCTGGGGATTGAAACGCCCGATACAGAGAGTTTGGCCATGACCCAGAAGTTTCAAAACACACGCAATTCGCTGGTCGAAGCGGTGCAAACCATTAACCGGAAGGGCTTGTCTGTGATGGCAGGCTTTATCCTGGGGTTTGATGGTGAGAAACCGGGTGCGGGCGATCGCATTATCCAGTTTGTCGAAGCAACTGCGATTCCCAAAGCCATGTTTGGGATGCTTCACGCCCTACCCAATACCGCTTTGTGGCATCGGCTGGAAAAGGAAGGTCGTTTGCTGGCATCAAGCAAAGATCTGAGCGGGCAACAGATGGGGCTGATGAATTTTATCCCCACTCGCCCGATCGACGATCTGGCGCGGGAGTATGTCAATTGTTTTTGGGAACTGTATGAACCCAGCCGCTATCTTGCACGGGTGTATCGCCACTTTATGAATATGCAGCCAGCGCCCCACAAACGCCCCTTTCAGATGTTGGAGTGGGTGGAACTACGAGCGGTGCTAACGATTTGCTGGCGACAGGGAATCAAGCGTAGTACGCGTGTCCAGTTTTGGTATCAGCTTTTTTCCATGCTGCGGCGCAATCCAGGGGCATTTGTGCCCTACATGAGTAACTGCGGCTTGCTAGAGCACTTTCTTCACTACCGTCAATTGGTGCGTAGTGAAGTAGAAACTCAGTTAGCTAGCTATCTAACCGAGGCAGCAGTCCATCAAACAGCTCAACCAGATGCGGTAGCCAGCGAGATCGCTCGCTAGAAGGTACGTTGTTGGTTGTAGGAGCATCTAAGTGAGCGGGGAAGCTAACCCAGCGGATCAAATTCGTGTAGCTCTCTCAGACCTCCATCTCACAACCAGCAACTAACCGCTTTGCGACAGTACCACGACACCCCACTTCACAGTCTGGAAAATTCTTCAGAATTTCAAAGTCTAATGCTGCTGGGCATTCCACCACGATCGCACCAGTCGAATTTCATCCCATCCGTAAGTTTCATCTAATCGCTCACGAATTTTAGCCAGTGAGAATTCATCGGCTTGCTGAACCGCTTCGAGAATTTTAGCTTGTCGATCGCGGGCGACTAAGCGATCGAGATCGATCGGATATTTCATCTCGATTAGTTCTGCTAAATGCGTCATCACTGTACTAAGTCGGAGATTTCGCTCCTCGGCAATGTCCGCAGGCTTCTTGCCGCGCTGAAATAGTTCAAGCGTGTAAAGCTGAGTGTAAGTTGCTTCATTCGCACTCGGCGGAACTGGAACCGAGTCGAGCTTTGTGACTTTTGGGTCAAGCTGAATAACGGTTGGCTCCGGTGTGGTTTCGGTCTGAATGGGTAAACCGTTTTCCTGGCGGAACGATCGAATTTCTGTCAGAAATACTTCCCCATACTGGGCTAGCTTGCGGCTTCCAACCCCGGAGATGTTAAGAAACTGTTGACGAGTTTGGGGCTGCTGCTGCGACATCAACCGTAAGCTTGCATTCGAGAACACGACATAAGGCGGAACGGATTGTTCATCGGCTAACCGCTTCCGTAGTTTTTGCAAACGATCGAACAATGCTTCAGATTCGGGCGTATCAACCACAGAAATGGTTGGAACCGTTAATGCAGACTTGGGTTTATCAATGGCAACCATCACCGATCGCTGTCCCCGCAGCACTTCCCAACTTAATTCATTTAATTTCAGCACTGAATAACCGTCTGTGGTCTCATCCACTAATCTTTGATGAATCAGCGATCGACCTAACAGCTTCCATTCTTCAGCACTGATATCTTTACCAATCCCATAGGTGCTGAGTGTGTTGTGATTGTTCTTCATCACACGATCGTTTTTAGAGCCGCGAAGAACATCGATCGTATGTGCCATTCCAAAGGTTCGACCCCGTTGATCAAATCGCGCTATACAAGAGAGAAATTTCTGTGCAGCAACTGTCCAATCTTCGACAGGTTTTGGATATTTGCAGTTATCGCAGTTATCGCAGTTTCCGGGGAAGTCTTCACCAAAGTAGGAAAGCTGAATCGTGCGGCGGCATTCGGTTGCTTCTGCAAAGTTGATCACTCGGCGCAATTGTTGTGTTGCAATGCGCTGTTCATCCTCAAGCGGATCGCCTATGTTTGGATCAACTTTTTGCGAAATGATGTACTCGATCGTTTTCACATCAGCATAGCTATAAAACAAGGTACAAGTCGAAGGTTCTCCGTCTCGTCCGGCTCTGCCTGATTCTTGATAGTAGCCTTCGATATTTTTGGGAATATCGTAGTGAATCACAAATCGAACATCCGGCTTGTTAATTCCCATGCCGAATGCGATCGTTGCCACAATCACCCGCACATCATCCCGAATAAATCGCGTTTGATTCTCTTTACGGGTTTCTGCGTCTAGTCCTGCATGATAAGGAAGTGCTGCAATTCCATCCTGCTTTAATCTTGTAGCGATTTCCTCAACTCGTTTTCGGCTCAAACAGTAAATAATGCCTGCGCCCGGAGTTTCTTTAATTTGGTTAACCACTTCTTGATAAGCAGTCTTTGTTTTCGGGCGGACTTCGTAATAAAGGTTGGTTCGATTAAAGCTCGAAACATGAATTCGTGGTTCATGTAAGTTCAACTGCTGAACAATGTCTTCTCGAACTCGATGCGTCGCCGTTGCCGTTAAAGCAATGATTGGAATGTTGGGATAGCGCGATCGTAGAATGCTTAATTGGCGATATTCCGGTCGAAAGTCGTGCCCCCATTCAGAAACACAGTGCGCTTCGTCGATCGCAAATGCTGAAATCCCTACGCGCTCTGTAATATGGGGCATTACACCTTGCAAAAAGTCCTCGCTTAGCAATCGCTCCGGTGCAACGTAAAGCAGCTTAATTCGTCCTTCCATTACAGCGCGTCCTCGCGATCGGCGTTCTTCTGCCGACAAACTACTATTGAGAAACGTCGCTGCAATCCCGTTATCGCGTAACAATTCCACTTGATCCTGCATCAATGCAATTAGTGGAGACACTACGATCATCAATCCGGGTTTGAGCAAGGCTGGAAGCTGAAAACAAATCGACTTCCCGCCCCCGGTTGGCATAATCACCAACTGATCGCGATTTGAGAGTGTGTGTTCGATAATTTCGCGCTGACCTGGACGAAAACTGTCATACCCAAAGTAATGTTTGAGTGCCTCTTCGAGCGATGGAGATTCGAGTGCGAGCGGCAAGGACGTAGACATATTTCGGGGGTCAGCAACGCTATTGCTTAGAATGCCCCAAGTGTTGGAGCGCTGTAACTGCAATAGAATAGCAGTACCAGTTTAGGATAACAAGAAAATTTTAGGAGTTTGACGGGCTAGACAACAATGGCTCTTCAAAATTATGTCAACTCCTAAATCTTCTCAAGACAGTTCTGTGATCGTACTCAAATCGTCTCAACCAGAAAATTCATCTTGGGTCAGACACTTGAGAAATGGAGTGGCGATCGTCCTCACCCATCATTAGATTTGAAGCATTAATCGAGTCGAGCACGATCATCCAAATCAACTTGCAGCTTTCATGCTGGGGTCAAGCCATTTGCCAAGTCATTTCTTGACCTGCTAGTAAGGGCACAAGACCGGATTCTGGAAATAGCAGCTCATCAGGAACAAGCCAGGTCGTTTTGGTCAAAGTAATCTGTTCAGTGTTGCGTGGAAGTTGATAGAAATCTGCCCCATAGAAGCTCGCGAAAGCTTCAAGTTTATCAAGGGCATCGACGCTCTCAAATGCTTCTGCATACAACTCCATCGCGTGCAAAGCCGAATAGCAACCCGCACAGCCACAGGAATTTTCTTTGCTATTCCGAGAATGAGGGGCGCTATCGGTGCCTAGGAAAAACTTAGGATTCCCAGAGATTGCTGCTTGCAAAAGCGCCGATCGATGCTGCTCTCGTTTCAAGACTGGCAAGCAATAAAAATGGGGGCGAATGCCGCCTTGGAATAGGCTATTGCGGTTAAATAACAAATGTTGGGGCGTGATGGTTGCAGCAATGTTGTTTGCAGAGAGGACATACTGCACGGCATCTGAGGTAGTAATGTGTTCAAGAACGACGCGCAGGCTGGGAAATCGTTGCTTGAGCGGGATCAAATGTCGATCGATAAACACCTTCTCGCGATCGAAGATATCAACCTCGTGATCGGTCACTTCCCCATGCAGGAGCAAAGGCAGGTCTACCTGCTGCATCGCTTCAAAGACGCGATCGCACCTGCGAATATCCGTCACTCCAAGGTCTGAATTGGTCGTTGCCCCAGCAGGGTAATATTTGACGGCTTTAATAAACTGGGATGCTTTTGCCGCAATAATCTCTTCAGGACTTGTGTTGTCCGTCAGGTAGAGCGTCATCAGAGGATCGAACGATTGTCCCTGTGGAACTGCTGCAAGGATGCGATCGCGATAGGCTGCGGCATCAGCCACCGAGCGGACGGGAGGCTTCAAGTTTGGCATGACGATCGCGCGGGCAAACTGACGCACTGTATGTGGCAGCACTGCTTTTAACGCTGCACCGTCGCGCAGATGGAGATGCCAGTCGTCAGGTCGGGTAATCGTAAGCTTTTGCATTCTTCAATTATAGAGATGGCTGAATTTCGATCGCTCTCCTCCCAAAATCATAGAATAACTTGAGCCTTTAGCCTTGATTCTGCTGTCTCCTTTCGATCTATGGTCTAGACTTAAGCAATTAGACAGAAAGAGTCAGTCTAAGTAAATAATTCTAAGTAAATAGTGCGGTGGCTCAAGCCGTGCTTTAAGATTATTGGTGAAATACATTCGTTTAGGGTGCAATCGACACATACGCGCCCGGATGAACACAGCTATTTCTGCAGGGGTATTGTTATGAACTACCTTTGCAAATATTTTCGCAGGCTTGAAGATCGAGAGCAATTAGAACGAGGTAAATTTGATACGCAGATTCCGCCTTTAGAAGTAGCTTTTCCGGCAGGTAAAACAGCCTATGATGTAGGCATCGCCTGGTGGTTAGCTCAATGTTCAAGCCTAGCTTATGAGAATAAAATTACCGTTGTCACTGAGTTAAAGGATGTGGGCTTTGATCGCATTTTTTTATTTGATACCAAAGGTACACAGGCGTTTTTAGCAACTCATCCTGGCGTGAATGGAGGCGGCAGGTTTGCCGTGCTAGCTTTTCGGGGAACAGAGCAAGACTCGATCGATATCCTGACCGATATTAACTGCGTTACGAGATTGTTTCCAGATGAAAATCTGTTGGAAAATACAGGATTACAAAAGGAATCAGCCGAGAAACTTCCTAATCTTTATGCCCATGGAGGCTTTGTAGAAGGTATCGAAAATATCTGGGGCACGGCTTTAAGAAAAGAAATTGAAGATCTTTGTAACGAGCCAAACGTAGGGATAGAGTGGCTTGGTGCGCCGGGGGTAAGTAATGCCTTGCTTGACTTATATAAGCAATCTAACAATATTCCGCTTTACCTTACAGGACATAGCTTGGGCGGTGCTTTAGCTACATTGGCAGCTCACAAATTGCTAGTGTATACAGAGAGTTTTCAGGTGACAGCACTGTATACCTTTGGCTCACCCAGAACTGTTCAGCAACCTCTAGCCGACAAGATCAATGAGAAGTTTGAAGAGCGATCGGATCGGGGTGTGAATTTCCGATCACATCGGGTTGTGAATTTCATTGATGTTGTGCCTCGTTTACCACCGCGAGTTCCAGTTCTTCTAGATTTCCGTCACATCAAGAATTTGGTTTATTTCCCATGCGATCGCCGTCATAAGGAACAAGCAATGGGAAACGAAGTCAAAGGCGTTTGGGATGCAATCAAAGGCGTTTGGGATGCAATCAAAGGCTTTTTGGGAGATACAGGTGTCCTTCTAATCTTGATGCTTGAGTTTGTGTTATCGCAAGCAACACGCTTGATCTGCACAGTTCTCGCTCTGGTGGGAATCCGCAGAGCCCTTAAGCAGAGGAAAATATTTAAGCAGAAGGAAATAGAAATCGAGCCCTATGTTCCTCGCACACTCAAAAGGCATAAGATTTCTGAATATATTCGCCATTTAGAAACTGATTTGCGATTTCGAGGTGATCTACCGCCGCACGACATTATCGTTTAGGAAACTTGAGAATAAGCTGCGGCGGAGTATGCTCAAGGTGCAACGAAGAGAACAATGCCCTGGGCTGAAGTGCAAAAACGGTTGGATTTATGATTCGATGTCGATCGCTCTCCTCCCCAAAATCATAGAATAGCTTGAGCCTTTAGCCTTGATTCTATGAATTCTCGTCAATTAGAAATTTTCCTCGACATCGCCACCGAAGCCGCTCTTGCTGCTGGAGCCGTTCTCCAAACCCATTGGGGCAAACTCGAAGACATTCGCGAAAAAGGTCGTCCCGGAGATTTAGTCACCGAAGCCGATCGCGCTGCTGAAGATGCAGTTCTCTCGGTTCTCAAGCGCCATGTGCCAGAGCATCCAATTTTGGCAGAAGAATCTGGGCAATTGGGCGATCGACAAAGCGAATTTCTCTGGGCGATCGATCCGCTCGATGGCACGACGAATTACGCCCATCAATACCCGTTTGTTGCGGTGTCGATCGGCTTACTGATCGAAGGAGTGCCGCAAGTGGGTGTGGTATTTAATCCGATCCATCAAGAACTATTCCGCGCTGCAAAAGGATTAGGGGCGACTTGTAATCGGCGGTCGCTCCGCGTGTCCTCTACAACTGAACTAGAGAAAAGCTTATTGGTGACGGGATTTGCTTACGATCGAAGACAAACTCCAGACACCAACTACCCAGAATTCGCGCATCTGACCCACCTTACTCAAGGCGTGCGACGCGATGGAGCCGCAGCACTCGACCTCGCATACGTGGCAGCCGGTCGATTCGATGGATATTGGGAGCGGGGATTATCAATCTGGGATATCGCAGCCGGAATTGTTCTCGTCGAAGAAGCAGGCGGCAAAGTGACTGCCTATGACCAAACTTCTATGCAGCTTTCATCCGGAAGAATTCTTGCCACGAATGGAAGAATTCACGATCGCCTCAGTGCTGAACTGCTACACGTTCAAGCCCATTGATACCCTAAAATTAACAGTTCTATCTCAATTCTGAGACTTGTAAACGAGAATCGATCGCGGCAGAATCCATTTAACAAATGGCTCCTATAATGAGTCGAGAGGTCATGTGCGATCGCAAAACAACACAAGTCACAACAGGTGGTGATCAGCGTGATGAATTCCCTTCGCTCTTGGATGCAACAATTTCAGCGAATTTGTAGCGAAGGAGAAAAACATCTCCATCACTCTGCCTCCGTGCGATCGCTCAAGCGCGTTAGTGGGCTGCGAAAACAACTCGCGCACAAGCCTGCGATTCCAACGCCCATCCTGATCATCGCCACCTCGATCGTATTTACAGGCGCATTGGGACGACAGTTTTATAATCAACCCCGGTTGAGCGTGGGCAAAATCGCCCCTGAAACGATCGAGGCTCCCAGCGATGCTGCCGTTGAAAATCAACAAGCGACCGAGGAACGGCGCAGAACTGCTCGCGATACCCTAATGCCAATGTTAAGACTGGATGCGCTCGCCTCAAATCAGTCTCGACACGCCGTACAAGCCCAGCTCGCAAAAGGAGTCACATTACGGCAGCAGCTTGGACAATTTCCATACATCGAATCGCAAATACTTTCAGAATCCGCTCAGCAATACTTACGCAAAGCGAAAGATTGGGAATGGGAAATAGTGATTGCTGCAACTCAGGATCGCACGAATCACCTGAGCACTCAGCTCAATGATGCCATTCAGCGCCAAGCGACGATCGAACTCATTCGCTACCGCAATCAAAATTCAGCCGAGCGCTTATCTAGCCTGATTCGTCAGATTACGATGGTGCGACAACGCTATGCGACGACGATCGGGCTGATTCAACCGCCGTATGATTCGACGGTGCTAGAGATTTCTGATCCGATGTGGCAGAAGACCCAAAGCGAAGTCATGCAAATTGTCGATCGAATGCTAGCGCAGGGGATTGCACCTGGACTGTCTCCAGACCAGCTTGAAACCGCGATCGAGCGCAACGTCGAAGACACAATGCCACCAGAAACCAGAGCGATCGCAACGAAATTGTTGCTGGCTTCGCTAAAGCCCAATTTAACGCGCGATGATGAACAAACTCATGTGCAAGCTGAAAAAGCGGCGCAAGACGTTAAACCTGTGATGATCGAAATCCGGCAGGGAGAAACGATCGTTACCAGTGGACAAGTTATTTCAGCCCGTGATTTCATCTTGCTGGACTACTTCAACCTGAGCCGGCGCGAAACCAATTGGTTTGGTCTGATTGTGTTTGGTGGATTAGTTACTGGAACAGTCACGATCTTTTGGAGATTAGAGCAGCGCTATCATCCCAAAGGACTACGATATCGAGACTATTGGCTGGTGGGATTAATGTGTCTTAGTACCCCGTTGATGGTGATGATTAATGCACCTTCGACAAATTTACCGGCGATCGGGTTTTTGATGGGCACATTTTACGGCTCGGTGTTGGCAGTGACCGGAGTAGGATTGCTGACGGTGATGTTACCGATCGGCATGGGATTGGGGGCAATGCAATGGATTCCTAGTGCAGCAGCCGGATTAATTGTGGCAGCTTTGGCGGCGCGAGTGCGATCGCGTGAGGAGCTAGCTTTGCTGGGATTAGGTGTAGGACTAACTCAAGGATTACTCTATCTATTGTTAGGTGCAGTGTCGGGAATGAGTTTGTATGGTCTGATCGGTCGGGTCGGACTTGAAGCATTGTTAGGGTTAGCCTGGAGCATTGTCGCGATCGGGATTAGCCCTTATCTAGAGCACTTGTTTGATGTTGTGACTACTTTACGCTTGGTTGAACTTGCAAATCCTAATCGATCCTTGCTCAAACGCTTAGCTGCTGAGACTCCCGGAACCTTTCAACATACTTTGTTTGTGGCAAATCTAGCAGAAGCTGCCGCACGAGAATTAGGCTGCAATGTTGAACTTACTAGAGCCGGAACGCTTTATCACGACATTGGTAAGATGCACGACCCCCTAGGATTTATCGAGAACCAAATGGGCGGTGTGAACAAGCATGATGCGATCGATGACCCGTGGAGGAGTGCAGCGATCATTAAAAAGCACGTCACGGA
The DNA here is from genome assembly GCA_014695195.1 of Cyanobacteria bacterium FACHB-DQ100. Lineage (NCBI taxonomy): Bacteria > Bacillati > Cyanobacteriota > Cyanobacteria bacterium FACHB-DQ100. The sequence goes on from JACJNW010000019.1 coordinate 72,584, forward strand.
AGGAATTGTGATGGCACGTCGAGCCAGATTACCCAAGGCAGTACAAGCTTTTATTCCTGAGCATCAAGGTACGATGACGATCGCGTATTTCTACCATCAAGCCCAACAACAAGCGAAACTTGATCCTGAGATCAAAGTCAATGAGGCGGATTTTCGCTATGACGGCCCTGCACCGCAGTCTCGTGAAACTGGGATTGTAATGTTAGCCGATTCTTGTGAAGCAGCTTTGCGATCGCTCAAAGATGCCACACCCGAAGAAGCCTTGAACATGATCAATAAGATTCTGTCCGCACGATGGAAAGATGGTCAATTAGATGAATCGGGACTCACACGATCGCAGATGAGTACGATCGCGCAAGTGTTTGTTCAAGTGTGGCAACAATCCAACCATCAGCGCATTGTGTATCCAAAGGTGAAGTCTTAGCTATTTCATTGCGCCCATTGTAGTTTTCCAAGCAAGCTCTTTGCACAGCACAATTAATGCTCTTTCTTCGGCTCCCTGAAATAGCTTGGATTCGATTAGTTCTTCTAGCACTTGATGGGTTAACTGTTCCGAGAACGTTCCGCCACAGTGCAGTAAATGACTGTAGTAACAGAACTGCGATCGGCCCATCTTATTCAGGTGAAAGTGATAGATCTCTTCCCAAGTCATTCTCTGTACAGGGGTATTCACCGGAACGACCACACGCGGAATGCCTTGAATTCCGTATCGTCTACCGTTATGAGTATCTAGCTCTCCCACCAAAACCGTCCAGAGCAGCGTCCGAACTTCTTGCACTTGATCCGGTGTGAACAATGGATCAGGCTCACTGGTCAAGCGAATTCCAGAATTGAGAAACAGTGGATTGAATAACTGCGAATTGTAGACAATTCCTACTGCCCAATGGCGCGAACTACCCCCATTTCGCGACTCATCTTCGAGCTTGACGAATGTTCCAAAGCCATAATCATCAGGCAGTGGAGCTTCGGCAAAATCCATTACATCATCTACCTGCACAATGTAATCACAATGAGAATTCGACTTCACCACTTTGCCTAATCGCATAGCCTTCTCCTCGCTCATTCACTGGCATTTTACAGTGATGTGAGTTTTTGTACTATCAAATTTTGATCATTTTGTCCCAACCTGAATCACTCCTGTCTCTACCACTGTGCGATAAGATGAATCTTTGCTTGTATACGTCACCACATCACTACCATGAGTACCGGGACATTGTTCGATAAGGTTTGGGACTTGCACACCGTCGGGATTCTGCCATCGGGACAAACTCAGCTTTTCATCGGGCTACATCTCATTCATGAAGTCACCAGTCCACAGGCGTTTTCGATGCTGCGAGAGCGCGGACTGAAAGTGCTTTTTCCCGATCGCACAGTCGCAACCGTTGACCACATTATTCCCACCGACAATCAAGCCCGTCCGTTTCTCGATTCACTTGCTGAAGAAATGCTGCAAGAACTTGAGAAAAATACTCAATCGAACAATATTCGCTTTTATCCGGTTGGCTCTGGCAGTCAAGGCATTGTTCACGTCATTGCACCCGAACAAGGACTCACTCAGCCCGGAATGACGATCGCTTGTGGAGATAGCCACACCTCGACCCATGGAGCATTCGGCGCGATCGCATTCGGTATCGGAACGAGTCAAGTCCGCGATGTGCTTGCCTCTCAAACCCTAGCGCTCTCTAAGCTCAAGGTCAGAAAAATCGAAGTCAATGGCAAGCTCAATCCAGGCGTATATGCCAAAGATGTCATTCTGCACATCATTCGCAAACTTGGCGTGAAAGGTGGAGTCGGTTACGCTTACGAGTTCGCAGGTACAACCTTCGAGCAAATGAGCATGGAAGAGCGCATGACCGTTTGCAATATGTCGATCGAAGGCGGCGCACGCTGCGGCTATGTAAATCCCGATCCAACGACTTACGACTATCTCAAAGGGCGTGAGTTTGCACCCAAAGGCGAAGAATGGGACAAAGCTGTGTCCTGGTGGAACAGTCTCCGCAGTGATGCCGATGCTGTTTACGATGATGTTGTTGTTTTTGATGCGGCTGATATTACTCCAACTGTGACTTGGGGGATTACTCCGGGACAGGGAATTGGTGTAACCGAAACGGTTCCTACTCCAGAGGTAATGCCGGACGACGAAAGAGCGATCGCGCTTGAAGCCTATCAATACATGGATCTCAAACCGGGCGAACCCCTTCAGGGAACTAAAATCGATGTCTGCTTTATCGGAAGCTGCACGAACGGACGAATTTCTGATTTGCGCGAAGCAGCGCGAGTGGCTCAAGGGCGGCGCGTTGCTGAGGGCGTGAAAGCGTTTGTGGTGCCGGGATCGGAACGAGTGAAATCCCAAGCTGAGCAGGAAGGACTCGATCGCATCTTTGTGGAAGCCGGATTCGAGTGGCGTGAACCTGGATGCTCGATGTGTTTAGCGATGAACCCCGACAAACTGCAAGGGCGGCAAATCAGCGCGTCCTCATCGAATCGGAACTTCAAAGGACGACAGGGATCAGCATCAGGTCGCACGTTGTTAATGAGTCCCGCAATGGTTGCAGCCGCCGCAATTACCGGGAAAGTAACGGACGTGCGCGAATTGATGTAGTGGAACGAGGACGCAGTGCAAACCGAAACGATCGTCAAAAGGTCGGTTCGGTTGCACAACAATACAGGGATTGGTGCACCAATCAATGGCTCAGGCTGAAGAGCATAAAGGGGGGTTGTCTTCGTTGCTATTCTGCCTCTGAATAGAACAAACGACATTAAAATGAGCTACGAACAGCAAATTATTGATTTCTACAACACCAGAGCAAATTGCGATAATAATGTAATACCAAATCAATGAGACAATTCACCCAAATTTGTCATAGCCATTACCACCGCTTTCTTTGAGTGTACTCAATTTGGGTTTACCGTCACAGTTTGCAAATCCATCTTCTGATCAGTATGTCCTGTTGTTCCCTCGTGTTAGCCTCAAACAAATAGGGAAGGGCAATTAGGGAAGGGCAATGGCTCCAGTTCAATTCCCACGACGACGGTTTATGCAAGCGATCGCAGGGACAAGTGTCCTAGCCCTGTTAGGCTGCACACGAGAACAAACCATGGTAACGCTGTACACGTTTGGCGATTCGATTCTCGATTGTGGACGATACAACGAGTCTGGAGTTCACCCAGGGCAACTGCTCGTTCAGAATGATGATCGTTTGTTTCCCGAATTTCAGGGTCAGGATCTTGCATCACGCGGTCCGGCTCGCCTTGACCATCGTGCCCGTGATGGTGCAACTGTAGAAGGGCTACAGTTGCAAGTCCAGGGATTGCAGGTTCAAGAACCTGCCATTGCTTTAATCACGATCGGGGGTAATGATCTTCTGGGTGGATTAATCGGCGATCGGGGCGTAGGCATGACAACCTTTGCCAACGCGCTTGACTGCTTCGTGCAGCAGTTACCCATTCGTCCAGTTCTGCTGGGCAATGTGTATGACCCTACACTGGGCGATGACAATCGAAATTTCTTAGGCATTGAGGCAAAAGTTGCTCGCAAAAATCTTGAGCGCATGAACAGGGCGGTTGCAGACATTGCCCACCGCTACGGGCAACTAATCGATCTCCACGCTCATTTTCTGAGTGGTGACTTATCCTGGTTCACAGCCACGATCGAGCCAAGTCTAAAGGGTGCATCGGAAGTACGACGCGCCTTTCTTCCCTATGTCCTGCGGATACGTTAACTAACAGCAAGCGATGAATGGTGGATAGACTCTGCATTATCGATCACGGTGGTAACGACAAGTCAAAACGCCAATAAAATCAATACTTTTGAGCGTTACCACCTCTACAATTAAGGTGGTAACAGGTGGTAACAGGCGTAATCCTAATTAGCTGAGCGCAATACCTGAAATCTACTAATCGCAAGGATTTAACAGGGTTACCACCTCGCAATCTAAGTGTTACCACCTCTGAAGGCATGATCGCGCTTCTGCTAACAGTTGCACCCCCTACAGAAGCGCGATCGCGCCAAACAGAAAGAGGTTTTCCTGCAAAGCGGATCAAGTAGCAGGCAATCGTTACATCAAGCAACGATCGCTTCCGTTATCGCGATAGGCTCCTGAACCGTTACAAACGATGAGACTTGGTTCGGCAGGACAGCCCGGCATGGGATGATATCACTATCTAGAGTCTTGAGCATTCATCCTCGATCACATGGCTAGAATTCCCGTCTTCCGCGCTGGTAACCAATTGCTGAAAGTCCGTTTCATCATGCTGTTGTCACTCGCTACCTTGGTTGGAACTACATACGCAGGCGCCAATTTAGTGCAGCATTATGGTGAGGCTCCAGGAGATGGTGGCAGGTTAAAACCGCTGCCGGAACGAATCGCGATCGGTGCTTTTGTTGGGAGTCTCGGTGCTGTCTTCGCGGGCAGTATGTGGCTGTATGGCAAGTTCTATGTGGCTAGCATTGACTTTGATGATACCGAACAGAACCTTTACCTGAACACGGTAGAATTTTTCGGCACCAAACGCCATGAGATTGAACTCTCGAACGTGCTTGAGAGTGAAGAGCGTACAGGGCAATTTGATTTGACTGCTTTCGACCCCGCTTCTATTTCTGTCAATGCCCCTTGGAAGTCAGTCCGTTTAGCAGGGTGGAGGTTGCCCATGATCATCGATAGGCAAGGTGAAATCTTGCAGCCAGCGTTGTTTGAGAAGCTTTTTGAGGATGGAAGCGATTGAGAGGTAGAGTCTAGAGAAGCTGAAAGCGAAGTCTATGTCGATGCCGCCTACACCGACTATCAAGCTGAAGATGACCTCAAGAACACCGAAGAAATTTGCTTGCAGGTCGCCCGCAAACGCAATTCCACTCGTCCCGATTTCCCTGCCTTGGCATACATCCAGCAAACGACCCGTCATGCCATCGAAACGGTCTTTAGTCAGATTACGCTGCGCTTCCCGAAGTCCATTCATGCTGTGACAATGGCTTTCTGCCCAAACTCACTGCATTCATCTTCGTCCAAACGCTCGAATCTGCTTTCATGCCATAACCAGAAGTATCAGCGACGACCTGCATCGTTCTCATTGCTGCCAGGACGGGCTAGTTTTCATGACCATTTCTCTGCCAGTAGCCCTCCTTCCTTGAACTCGCAACTTGGGTTAGTAGAAGTATTTCAAAAAATGGGCTGAAACAGAAGTGGAAATCAACGGTTCTTAATTCTGGGCTTAAATCTCTGGAAAATAGCGACCATTTTAGAGCATTTCAAGGATTGCCTAAGATTGCTCATATCGGGCTTTAGCCTTACTGTATATAGGTTTTGAGTGTTACGGGACTGGCGGGACTCGAACCCTCGACCTATCGCTTAGGAGGCGATCGCTCTATCCAACTGAGCTACAGCCCCGGATGAGTGGCATTATAGCAATCTCATCTAAAACGGGATTAGTGATGTAAGAAATGTTCGAGAAAGCGCGAAAAGAAAGCCGCGATCGCACCAAAGAAATGAGAGCCATCACCGGGTTCTGCGCCGATCAGTCCGTTTCCGATCGCTTCACTCACAGGCGTATAATCTACAGGTTCGGAATTGCGAGATTTGAGCGATCGCCCAATCAGTTCCCCCAGCGAAATCAACCCTAAAACCATCAATACAACTACAGCAAACACGAGCAAGTTTTGCATGATTGTCCTCCTTAAAAATTGAGCCCACATCCAGAAGCCCAAGTTTCATCCCAGGGAGCGCCACCCGTTTCTAGTCCACATAAATCGCTCGTCGCTCTTACAATCAGACGTTCTGCCTGATCCCACAGTTCCACCGTCACATTCCCTCGCATCGTGTCACGGCAAACAAACTGCATTCCGTCGATCGTCGGTGCTCGTAACGGTGTTCCCGGTAAATCTGTGGTTCCGGTCACGGTGACTCGATACTGTCGGTTTCGAGCATCCATGCGCCAATAGCCCCAAGGACGAATCACCCAATTCACTTCGGCATTCCAGGGCACAAATTCGTAGAACTGACCCCGATAGTGAATTCCAACCATCGCAACCGATTCTGTCCACCAAAGCACTCCGCGCCGTCCCCCGCCTGCGGTAAGCGCTAAATCTGGTTCATTGTCGAATGCGTTGCAGTTGAGCCAAAACCATTTACTCGGAAATGCTCCGCCCCAGTTCTTTTCACTATAGGCGGGAGCATTGACAAATTCATAGTTCTTGTCATTCCAATTGATGTAACCTGTGGCGTGTCCATGAGCCATGAGAATTTGCCATCCAGGTTCAAAAATCTGGAGCGATGAGAGCAAGCCTGCGGTGGATTGTCGATCGCCCCACCCATACACAGGCGCGATCGCATATTGCCATTCTGCAAAATTCCCGTTTGGCTCTTTCAGTCGTCCTTGATGCCAGGTTTCTGTGGCTTGATATCCTTCAGAAATGGTGCGATCGAACGCTTGCGGATCTAAAAGCTGAGGTTTGCCCGATTGCCGCCAATGTCCTAAAGCCAGTCGATCAGGTGCTGCCCAAAATCGATTCGGGTCAGGAAAAGTCCGGCACAGATACTCATCATCAATGCCTAAAATTTGAGCCACACCGCCGCTTGTGGGTTGCCCGCCTTGAGGATCTTCGATCGAATACATAAACGCAAACGTTTGACCGATTTCCGGTAAGGTGACGCGGTAATACCACCCCTCAAAAAAGCGGCGAGGAATTCGATTCCAGTGATAACCACTGTGGGGAGTCGGCAGGGGGCTAGTATTTTGAGGCATACAATCGACAATTTTCACAAGGGCCGGAGGGATTGACCGCGCATCGAAGATAGGGCGATCGCGCATTATAAATGCAGGTAAAATCGCCGACGAGGGTTCCGATCCCTTCGACACGGTGATGATCCGGGGGGAGGCGAAGCAAGTTTTGGAGTTGCCGCCGCTCTGCGGCTGCCATCGCTGCTCGAAGGCGCTGCTGAGCTTGAGACTCCAGCCGATGCTGGAGCAGCAACGTCAGAACCGAGGGAACAAGCGCGATCGTAAGAATCAGGAATACTGAAAGCATGATTCTATTTTGAGCGATCGTCTAATAATTTGGGATCAATTTGATCCTAGAAGAATTCGATCGTTTTTCCAATGCTGCCAAGACATTTCGGCGAAACGCCTCAGCAGCATTGACCGCATCACTATTGACCGCATCACTTAGGCTCTACGCCGGATAAAATGCGCCCACACCTTCCCATCGGGGCCGCAAACGCGATTCGTATAGTCATAAGGATAAAGCAGCTTACGTCCCTCGGTATCTGCATATCCAGTTAAAGCATCCCCCCAAGGATCATTCACAATATAGCCATTCGGCGTATAGCCAATCACCGTCACAATATGACCATAAGACGTAAACATGCCACACAACACCACCGGACGACCATTGATCAGTTCTTCTCGCACGTCCCGAAATGTCCACTCGGTACTAAACGTGCCATCAAATCCATAAGCATCGATCAGCTTCGATAAGGTGTTGTGATTGATTTGAGATCCTTCTCCATCTTCGATGAAGCACCACTGCAACAATTCATCTTCAAGTTGACCGCCTTCACGGGCGCGAGTTCCAAGATAGGACATACACATCGCGATCGCCGTCACATTACAAGTAGACCAGTAAAACCGGGGATTGTCTCGCTGTGAGAAGTACGGCACATTCAATTCAACAGAACCGGGAATCGGATTAAAGGCGCGATTGCCCCGACTCATCCGCACAAAGTCCGGGAATATATAGCCCGTATTCCCAAAGTTCGGCAATTCTTCATTCAGTGACACTTTGATATGTCCGCCTTCAATCATGTAGCTTGCGACCCCGTAAAACTCATTCGCATTAAAGGTCGATCGTTCATCCGGTTGAAGCTCCGACGAATCCACCGGACGCTTTTTGATCACGGTGTCGCGTAGCGCTGTCACCGTTAAAGCACTCGAATCATAGGGCACTTCCCGCCCGTTGCGCTCAATCTGGGCATACTGCCAGAAGATAAAGCCACGATCGCCAAAACCGGGGATCGGATCTTTCAGCGTCACTCGAAAATGTCCGCGAGTGCAGGCATATCCTGTAATTTGAAAGACTTGACCTTTCAGCACGTTTGTTCTTTGATTAGCTGCCAGCAGCGAAGAATCGGCAGGAGAAGTTTTGAAAAAGGTGGTTTGGGTGATCAGAAGATGTGCTGCTAAAGGAATATCGGGAACATCATCAAGCGAAAACCTGAGAATCTGTGCTCCTTTCGTCAGTTGCACATGGTCTTCGTAGAAATAACCAAAATTTCCGATCGGCGCGATTGTGCTCCCTAGCTCTAATTTCAAATGCCCATCAATAAAGCCGTATCGCAGTACGGGAAATGTTTGTCCGGCTTTGACTAATACCTTTTGCTGAGTGTTGAGCCGCGCAGAATCCTCGGTTGAAACCTTGAAAAAGGTGTCTCGCAGCAGTTTCACAGAAAGAGACTGTCCCACCGTTAACGGATTACGGCTCACAGTAATGTAAAAGACGCGATTTTCGATGAGCTTATTGCTGGCATCAAATCCTCTGAGCCGCAGCCAACGCGCTCCGGGTGTGGAGAATCCTCGCGGCATCGAGACCTGCCAGGTTCCATTGTTGAGCTTCACATCTAGGTTCACTTTATCTTCAGCCATCAATGTGATCCGCCTGATACGAGCAGCATCATAGTTGCCCTTGAGAACCACTGGCTTATTCACCAATACTTCTAAAGGCCCAGCATAGGTTGGAGGCGCACTCCCGCCTCCTGAAGTTAGCGAATTGGCTGCGATCGTCGTGTCTGTCATACTCTTTTCGCTGAAAAACGGTGTGCAAAAACCAAAGACGAAACATGGCGCGATCGGATGCGCCCCTGTTCTGACAACTATACTTCTGCTGCACGATTTGCAAAAAAGAATCTCCCGATCGCAGGAGATCAGGAGATTGAGCTTCGATCGAAAATAACGGGCTACAGGGCTAATTGCTGCAAGATATCCGTTGCGTGAGTATCCGTCTGAATCGTCGTATGCACTTGAACGATCTTGCCATCTGCACCCACCACATAAGTCACGCGCTTGGAATAGCCGCCGCCATCGACATCATAGGCTTGGGTGATGGCTCCATTGGTATCTGCAAGGAGTGGAAACGGCAGACTGTATTTTTCGGTGAAGCGCTGGTGTGAGGCTTCATCGTCCATACTTACGCCAAACACAGGAATTCCTTTACTGGTGTACTGGGTGTAATTGTCACGAAAACTGCACGCTTCTTTGGTGCAACCGGGCGTGTCGTCCTTGGGATAGAAATACAATACGACCGCTCGACCTGCATAGTCTGAGAGCTTAACGGTGTTGCCGTTCGTGTCTTTTACGGTGAAATCGGGGGCAGTATCGCCCACATTGAGCGGCATAGAGATGGCTCCTTTAGAAGATATTCCGTCATAAATTGTAATCTTCTACTTCTACGTTTTAATTACAAAGAATTCGGGTGGTTTACGTCGATCGATTTATGGGTTCCTGACTCAAATTTGCTTCATATAGCGAAGAAAATATGATCCTTACGTATAATCTGAACAGGAATCTTTATAAAAGTTTGAGCCTCTACTCCTGATCGATCACCCTCCTTTAGTAAGAAGAGATTAATTATGCCTAGAATCTTAATTATTGATGACGACCCAACGATCGCGGAACTCGTCGCAGTCAACCTAGAGATGGCAGGCTACGATGTCAGTCAAGCCTCAGATGGCAATCGCGGACAAGCCCTCGCACTCCAGCTCCAACCCGATCTGATTTTGTTGGATCTGATGCTGCCGCAAGTCGATGGCTTTACGATCTGTCAGCGCATTCGCCGCGATGAGCGCACCGCCGATATTCCCGTCTTGATGCTGACCGCGCTCAGTCAAACTCAAAACATTGTGGAGGGCTTCAATGCAGGCGCAGACGACTATCTGAAGAAGCCGTTTGAAGTCGATGAAATGCTGGCGCGAGTCCGAGCATTGTTGCGTCGTACCGATCGCATTCCCCAAGCCGCAAAACACTCTGAAATTCTCAGCTATGGCCCTTTGATCCTAGTGCCCGAACGCTTTGAGGCGATCTGGTTTGGCAAAACCGTAAAGCTGACGCATCTAGAGTTTGAACTGCTGCACTGCTTGCTTCAGCGCCACGGTCAGACTGTTTCTCCGAGCGAAATCCTCAAGGAAGTTTGGGGATATGATCCCGATGATGATATCGAAACCATTCGGGTGCATGTGCGCCATTTGAGAACCAAGCTTGAACCTGATCCCCGGCATCCGAAATACATCAAAACGGTGTATGGTGCGGGTTACTGTCTAGAACTGCCCAGCGAAAGCATCGAAGAAGTTCAGATGGCAGGTTAATTACTTTTCGAGCCGAATTGCATACCACTGCAAATACTCACCGGAAGCCATACCTAGCTCACAAGTGGTATCGATCAGATAGCGGATCTGATCGTCGATCCCACCCGCTTGTTTGATATCTGTGGGCAATTCGTCTTGCCGAGCTGCGAGAATCGATCGTAGCTTTTCGCTCAATTCAGTCGCGGTTAGGATCGCTTCAGGCTGGTTCGTTTCGAGCACGACAAAATGCTCCTCATCATACATAGTTGCCGCAGACATAAGATTTGTTAGGGAATCAAGAGCATTCCCATTTTTGCACTTCTGCCCTCCTCTAGAGCGAAGAATCTCCCACAAGTCAGACCCCGATCGCTCTCAGTGCGTGATATTCAGGAGATATATTATTCTTGAATCGCTATGCAGAAAGCACATTTAATTTTTAATCCGGTGGCGGGTCAGGGAAACGCAGAACAGGAATTAGAGCTAATCCAGTGGTTATTAAGCGAAAAGTTCGACTTAGAAACGAAATTAACTTCTCCCGATCGCGATGCGGATGAACTTGCAGCAGAATCAGTCAGCGAAGGTGTAGACGCGCTGTTTGTGTCAGGCGGAGACGGTACAGTTTCTGCTGCGGCGAATGCTGTGATCCGCACGGAGATTCCTTTAGGTGTGATCGCACGCGGGACTGCAAATGCGTTTGCAAATGCGCTCTCGATCCCCACGACGATCGAAGCTGCCTGCGAAACGATTCTGAATCAGCAAACGAAAGTAATTGACGTAGCATTCTGCAACAAGCACCCGATGATTCTGCTCGCCGGGATTGGATTTGAAGCAGAAACAATTCAGCTTGCCAGCCGCGAAGCCAAGAATCGGCTGGGAATTCTGGCCTATGTTCTTGCAGGTATCCGCAAGCTGCGGGATCTAGATCGCTTTGAAGCCGAAGTCGAAACCGACGAGAAGATTATTTCGTTTACCGCTTCGGCGCTCACCGTGGCGAATGCCGCTCCTGCCACTTCGGTACTCGCTCAAGGCCCAGCAGGGTTGATTGTCGATGATGGAATGCTGGATTTGACGATCGTTGCCCCTGCAAATCGCACTAGCGCGATCGCTGCGACTTATCATCTGCTGCAATCTGCTCTTAGCGGCAATCCAGCGGAACGCGATGATATTGGCTATTTGCGATCGAAGCGCTTTAAAATCACGACCAATCCACCGCAAAAAGTAGTGCTGGATGGCGAAATGAGCGGCACAACCCCGATCGAGGTGGAATGTGTTCCGGCGGGACTCACCGTTTTTATGAACGATCCGGAGGCAGAAATTCCGACTGAAAAAATCGACGGTTTACCCGATCTTGTGATTGAGCCAAAAGATGCTCCAGTCTGACGAGATTGCGGCAGTCTTGAAACCCGCACAACTGCTAATTCTTCTCAGTATAAGAATCTCGAATTTGCTTGAGTTCGGTTAACTGCTGCTCCACGATCTGCATCACCTGGTCAATCTCAGGAACGACATTACGCGGTTCAGCGAGGGGTGTTGCTGTGTGATGGAGTTCGTTGATCTTTTGCTGGAGCCGAGTCGCGATCGTCAGTGCATCGCGGCTTAAGCTTGTGAGCTGTTGGCGCTGATAAAACTTTAGGGCTGCACCCCGGAGAACTTGTAGCGTTGCTTGCTCTCCAGCTTCCGTCGGTGTAATTCGCAGGCGCAGTAGTACCCGATCGCGCTGATACGATCGCTCAATTTCGACCTGCTGAATTTCAGTGACCGGAAACAGCGGCAGACGAGTGAGATGTTTGAGTTCGTCGATCAGGGCTTGGAACTTGTTGAGCGCGATAGTTTCGATCACAGACTGAATGGTTCCATTTTGGCTCCATAGAATTCGACCGTATCTTTCCCGTCGTTCAAAGAACAATCGCCCAATCCCGTTGCCTAAGACTCGTCCTAGAAGTTCCTTGAGCAAGCGTGATGGAGGAAGTTGAGCAAGCAGCGCGATCGGTTCTTCAGCGTATCGGGTGCTGACGGGTAAGTCGGGAAGGATCATGTAGGGATTCTGAACGGTTGCTTGAGCTTCGGGTGCATCCGTTTCTAATGCGGTTTGTTCGTCAGGAACTTCAAGTACCAGTGTGTCTTTATCGTGGAAGCCTGCTTCTAGGGATGCTGTGGGCTGTGGTTTGGACGGAGCTGGGCGATTTTGGCTGTAGTTTAGGTAGGCGGTCAGAACGGAGTGATGTGTTTCTGAAGAGAGGCTTTGAGGAATGAGTGAGTAGTTTTGGTAGCCCGCCATTTGTCGAGCATAATCGATCGCGGCAACATCATTGAGCATCACCATACCCAAGTGCAGTTTGCCATGTTGGATGGAGAGCGGCAGAATCTGGTGAAACAGACACGCTTCAAACGGCAAGACGCGATCGATAAGTTGAAAGACTTCTTCTGAGTTCATGGAGGCGATTATCTGGGGAAAGTCCTACGACCTTGATTCCCACTTCCAAAAAGCGAGACATTGATAGTGTTCCCCCTTGCAGCTAAGCTCTGTGCATGGAAACCAAATTGTCGTTCCGATTGACTTCTAACCCAAGTAGGCAGAGCGATTCGTCGATCGCGGTCTTTCTGCATGGATTTCTGGGCAGTGGTATGGAGTTTGATGCGATCACGGCGCAATTGGGGGGTCGAAGTCTCACGATCGATCTTCCGGGTCATGGTGAAACTCGATTTTCAGATCAGTACACGATGGAAAATACAGCAACTGCGATCGTCAACTTACTAGATGAGTTAGCAATCGATCGAGCGAGTTTGGTCGGCTATTCAATGGGAGGACGATTCGCGCTGTACTTGGCGTTAAATTATCCAGAGCGATTTGAGAAAGCAATCATCGAGTCAGGGTCTCCGGGATTGAAAACAGAACGAGAAAGAGCGGAGCGCATCAAGCGCGATTGTGAGTTAGCCGATCGGATTCGGACGGATTTTGATCAGTTTTTGATCGATTGGTACAATCAGCCGTTATTTCAATCGATCAAAGTGCATCCACAATTTGAGCAGATGCTGAAAGAACGATCGCGTAACAATCCGGTTGAACTTGCGCGATCACTTCTTGAAATGGGAACGGGAATGCAGCCGAACTTATGGGGGAAATTACAATCGCATCGGCAGCCGTTATTGTTGATGGCAGGAGAGCGCGATCGTAAGTTCGTCGCTCTGAATCAAGAAATGGCATCGCTCTGTGAAACGGCAGAATTAGCGATCGCGTCCAACACTGGACACAATATTCATTTTGAGAGTCCAGAGTGGTACATCCAGCAAATCAAAGACTTCTTGATTGAACCCGTAAAAAAGCAGCCCTATCGCTAAGGCTGCACCAGACCACACAGTAAACTTTTCGCGCTTCTAGCTCCACGCTCCCTCTAGCGCATTCAAATCTGTTTCCGGCAGCAGAATCATCGTCTCAAAGCCAATTCTGCCCATCTCCGGTTCTTCGCCCATTTCCATTTCTACCAAATACGACCAGTTTCCAGCATCTGCACGAAACTCTCGCACTTTTCCCTGCCCACCAATGAAGCGTACAAATTGGTCAGGACTAAACTTTGGCATCGTCATTACAGCGGTCATAATTCCCAATTCCTTTTGTCTACGCTTGCATTCACTCTCTAGGCTTCAATGAATCGCTAATCCAATTGCAGACAGAATAACGAGAATCAGGATAAAGATGACTCCCCCGTTTGGGTAAAACTCAACTTGAAATCATTCCACCCTAAGAATTAGCGCAGTTTGATATGATGCGATCGAAATGAGTACATCGCACGATCGATACAGAGATTGCACGCACAATTTACATCAGAGGAAACGCTACCGCTAATGCTGATCACTTCAATTTGGGAAATCCATCTTGCATCGCTGAGCCTATGGGACAAGACCAGCGGCACTTGGATCAATGTCGCAACGGTTTTAGTCGGTAGTGCAATAGGACTGATGCTGCAAGGGAGTTGGCCTGCTCGAATGCAGCGCATTATTACTCAAGGGCTGGGGCTATTAACGCTGTTTTTGGGTGTCACAATGGCATCGAGCTTGCTAAAAGTCAAACTCGGCGCGATCGATGGCGTGATTATTGGGCTGTTTGCGATCGTTCTGGGTGGTCTGCTGGGCGAGTGGTGGCAACTCGAAGCAAGGCTGCATATGATCGGCGATCAGATTAAACGCAGGGTGAAAGGGGGCGGCAGTTTTACTGAGGGATGGGTAGCGGCAAGTTTGCTGTTTTGCGTTGGGCCAATGACGATCGTTGGCAGCTTAAATAACGGCTTAACCGGAAACAATACGCTGTTATCGATTAAAGCTGCAATGGACGGACTCGCCTCGATCGCGCTTAGTAGTAGTTATGGAATTGGGGTCGTGTTTTCGATTTTGCCGATCGCCGTTTATCAAGGTGGACTGTCGATCGCAGCCGGGTTACTCGCTCAATCGCTTAGCGATCCAACCACGGCTCCAGCCGTGTTGTTAACTTCGGGAGTAGGTGGATTAATGGTGATTGGGCTGGGTTTGAACTTATTAGAAATTGCGCGGTTGAGCGTTGCTGCATTTTTGCCAGGATTGCTGCTTGCACCGTTGTTCTCTGCAATCATCGAACGGTTGGCGTAATCAGAAGCGGTAATATGTCCGCCTATATAAAAGATCCATCACCGATGACTTGACGATTAATATGTTTGAAGTTTGATCCAAATTTTTTAAGATTTGCTACCAAATTCAAAAATGTCTCTATAATTAACGACGATAGTGATAACAGCATCACCATCACTATCGTTGATCGAGATGAGCAATAGAGCGATCATTGTCTGGATTGCTCAACTGGCTGAAAGATTTTGTTTCAAATCCCAAGAATGGGAATACATAAACAAAGCAAACTTCCTGTCTATTTAGTAGGAGAAACACAATGGTTGTAACGAAAAGAAGATCACCGACATCAACGCTAGTCTCGAAAGATTCGATCAGCAGCGCATCCACCGCGCTCCAAGAATTACCGGAAAAGCCGAAGGAAATCTGGTCGCTGAGAGAAGCAATTCACCTACTCAAAGATCAAATTACGATCGCGCTCGATCGTGGCTACAACTACAGCGAAGTTTCGCAGATGCTCTCCTCGAAGGGTGTAGAAATTAGCCCCTCGACGCTGAAATACTATCTATCGTCTGCCCGCAAAGAAGAAGGCGGTGCAAAAACTCGTCGCCGTCGTCGCACGATTAGCATGAGTGCTGAAGCGTTGCAAGACGGTTCGGATGCCCTAGAGAATGCGTCTTCAGAACAAGAATCAGACGAAAAGCCTAAGCGCACCCGATCGACCGCTAAAGCCGATAAAACGACCGAAAAAGCATCGACCAAAACGGCTGCTAAGTCCAAGGCAAGCACCGCTAAAACGACCAAGACTGGAACCAGCCGGAAAAAGTCCGACAGCTAGTGAGGTACACTCGCTTTACCGATCGGCATTCGCGCTAGTCTTGATTTGAGTGTCGATCGCATCGATCACTGCGATAAGCGATTGCTGTTCGCGAAAGTTTTGTTACGCCTATTCACAATTCTAACTTTGCAATGGTCTTAGATATTTCCTTACCAGAAAGCTTAGATGCGTTCTGGATGCCTTTTACTGCAAATCGACAGTTCAAAGCCAAGCCCCGTCTGATGGCATCTGCCAAAGATATGCACTACACGACGGTAGACGGTCGATCGGTGTTGGATGGAACCGCAGGTTTATGGTGTGTGAATGCGGGACATTGTCGCGATCGCATTGTGCAAGCAATTTATCAGCAAGCCGCGACATTAGATTTTTCGCCAACGTTTCAAATGGGACATCCGGCTCCGTTTGCGTTAGCCGATCGCTTAGCAAAGATGCTGCCAGGGGATTTAGATCACATCTTCTTTGCGAATTCTGGATCAGAGGCAGTCGATACGGCGTTAAAAATTGCGCTGGCGTATCATCGGGTGCGGGGTGAGGCGAGTCGAACCCGATTGATCGGACGAGAGCGCGGGTACCACGGCGTTGGATTTGGCGGCGTTTCAGTAGGAGGAATCGCACCGAATCGCAAGTTCTTCGGGAGTTTGTTGCCGGGAGTGGATCATTTACCGCATACGCACAATTTGGAGCAGAACGCTTTTAGTCGAGGACAGCCCACCTGGGGGGCGCATTTAGCCGATGAGCTAGAACGCATCGTCACTTTGCATGATCCTTCGACGATCGCGGCTGTGATTGTTGAGCCTGTGGCGGGATCAACGGGTGTGTTAATTCCACCTGTGGGATATTTGGAGAAACTGCGATCGATCTGCGATAAATACGGCATTTTGTTGATTTTTGACGAAGTGATCACGGGCTTTGGTCGCTTAGGTCGGGGATTTGCAACCGAATATTTTGGGGTAATGCCAGATCTCATGTGTGTCGCGAAAGGAATTACCAATGCGGCAGTTCCAATGGGTGCGGTGTTTGCGCGATCGTATCTCTATGATGCGTTTATGCACGGGCAGGAGAACGCGATCGAGCTTTTCCACGGATACACCTATTCAGGGCATCCCTTAGCTTGTGCCGCAGCAATGGCAACGCTGGATATTTACGAAGAGGAAGGCTTGTTCGATCGTGCCCGTGATTTATCGCCTTATTGGGAAGAGGCGATGCACTCGCTGAAAGGCTTGCCGCATGTAATTGATGTGCGGAATTTGGGCTTAGTGGCAGGCATTGAGCTTGCATCGATTCCGGGACAGCCAGGAGTCCGGGCTTACAATGCAATGGTTGATTGTTTTGAGCAAGGATTACTGATTAGAACGACCGGAGATATTATTGCGTTATCGCCACCGTTAATTTTGGAAAAACATCACATTGATGAAATGGTTGAGCGTTTAGCGAGTGTGCTAAAGGGGCTAGCATGAATTTTGAATTGAGCTTGATTAAGAAGTAGACTGAGCGCAAGTCTAGAGTTCTGAGTCCATTTCCAATGGACTTGCGCCGATTAGCCCAACTTTCAGTTCAGGGCGGGATGTGGCAACGACGAAGACTGCTCAAGCATCCTCCTAGTAGCAAGCGCATGAGCCAGTAATCATCGAGTTGTACTGAATCAAGTCGTACTTAATTCAGTCTCCCCCTTTTTATAGGGGATCGCTCTGTGTGAGGGAGATAACCTTAAAACGGTTCGTAAGACAACGAATTTTTTGGAAACTTTATTCCTCACAACACTTTGGAGACTCCTTTTATGACTTCGATTAATACAAACAATACCGATCGAGCCGTCTCAGAATTTCAAAAGCTGCCGATCGAGGAGCAACTTGTCGCCCTCGGAACGCTATTCAAAGAAGTCTCTGGATCAGTCCCGTCCTCCGCGTTGAGTACCTCGTCTAGCAACGAAATTTCGACGCTGATCAGCGAACTTAAGTCCCAGCGCCAAGACGAACAACTCCAAACGCTCGGAGATTTCTTGACGAATAAGGTTGATCATTTTGATGGCGTTGCACTCGATCCACATCCGAGCAAAGCTCTGTTAGAACTGCTTCCCGGTAGCACTCAACCGCCGCTCGCACGCTACGAAGCGTTAGATGCAAACTCTCGGATTGCATTCTGGTATCAACTCGGTCAAGAATTTAGCAGCAGCATCCCGACCAATGCTCAAGTGTCGCCGAAAGCAACTGAATTGCTGTCTTCGGTACGATCGCTCAGTGCGGAAGAAAAAGCTGCTTTCCTGGGTCAACTCGTATAGATGAATGAAGCGCGATCGTAACCCACGCGATCGCGCTTTCTTGCAGGTCTTATTCGATTTGGTTAGTCTATGGAAGTGCGTATCTTCCTGGAACAATGCTGCAAATTTCTAAAACGATCGCCATCCCCGACTCGGAGATTGAACTGAGTGCGATTCGTTCTCAAGGTGCAGGCGGACAAAATGTGAATAAAGTGGCAACTGCAATTCATCTCCGGTTTGATATTGCGGCTTCTTCGCTGCCAGAACGGATCAAAACTCGCCTTCTGGAGCGAAATGACAATCGGATCACCAAAGATGGCATTGTGGTGATTAAAGCGCAATCACAGCGTACACAAGAGCAAAATCGCGAAGAAGCTTTGAATCGGTTAAAAGACCTGATCAAGAGCGCGATCGTCGTACCAAAAAAACGGAAGCCTACAATTCCAAGCCGCAGTGCTCAGGAAAAGCGGCTCGACAGCAAAACTAAGCGAGGACACATCAAAGCGCTCAGAGGCAAAGTGACCAACAGCGATTAGAACACTCGATAGTAAGACAGCACTTCAAACAACAACGCAGCGACAATCGGAACAACGATCGGAATGATCACCACATATCCCCATTTATCAAACTGGATCGGCTGATCCTTTGGCTTCAAAATATAAGCCCCTGCTGCGATCCCCGCGATCGTGCAAAAGATGCCAAACACCAGAAAAATAACGAATCCTGACTGCGGTACTCCCATGTTGTCTCGGTAAGGAACAAGTAAGTAATAACGCTTCAGCATAGTGTGATCGGATCTTTAAGCTTCTCTAGCTATTGATAGGTTTTACCAGGTTGAATGGGAAGTTGAACCGTGAATCTTGTCCAGCCCTGATCGCTACTGACTCCGATCGTGCCTTGTAGCGATTCAACTAATTTTTGTACCAGCGCAAGCCCTAGTCCTGAACCCCCTTGTTTCCAGGGATCAGCGTTAGGAACCCGATAGAAGCGCTCAAAAATTCTCGATCGCGCTTCTGGAGGAATTTCAACTCCCGAATTTTTGATGCTAAGTTCCACATGAGGCGCAATCCAGTCTGCAAACACGATAATGTGCTCCGTTGGTGGAGTGTATTTGCAAGCATTGTTGATGAGTTCTATCAGAATTCGCTCTAGTGCTGCACGATCGCTATGCAAGACGGGAAGCGCTGGACTGATCTCAAGTTCAAGCGTTTGTTGTCGCGATTCTGTGCGACGAAAAAATGGTTCTAGCAGTTCGGGCAGCCAAGTTTCGAGATCGATCGGGGTCACGTCAATCGATTGTCGTCCGGACTCTAGACGTTGCAGATCGAGTAACGTATTCACTAATTCGGATTCGCGATCGCATTCGGCATTCAGTATTTTAATGTATTTCTCTCTCTGTGATTCCGTCTTCGCAATCCTAAAAAGCTGTAATGCCATTTTCATGTTGGTCAGCGGCGCTCTCAATTCATGAGAAACGGTACTTAGATATTCATCTTTCAGTTCGCTAAGCTGCTGTAACTCTTCAACCTGGTCGTCTAAATTAAGTTCGATCGTTTTGTAAATAGTGATATCTTCTAGCGTCATCAAAATACCATCAGCGCGAATTTCTAGCGGTTCGATCTGAAGCCGAAACCAGCGCTCTTGTCGCAATTGCTCTGTTGCAATTCGATGGGGATGTTGCAGAACTTCTTGCCATTGTTCAGGATTAATCCAATTCGGAACTAAAATCGGTTCAAGGCAACGACCCGCTTGAATGTTTAACATCGAAGCAGCGATCGCATTACAAAACCAAACTCGCCCCTCTAAATCACACGCCACTAAAGCAATCGGTAAACAATGTACAATCGTAGCTTGCGTGGCTTGTGATCGTCCTAACTGATCCACTAGCGTTGTTAATCGCGTTAACTCTTGCATTGATGCAAACTGAGCCAGGTTTTCCGCATCCTGGGGTTCCGATTCGATATGATAGCGTTGCTGAATCTGTTTGATCTGCTGTTCTAAATTCCTGTGAATTCTTGATCGCTCAATCAGTACCGTCGCGATCGTACTTATCGTAATCAACCCAATTGGCGGAAGAATTGAAGGCAAATAGTTTGCGTTTAGCAATGCAAGACTTGTTCCAACCCAACCTGCTACCGCAACTGTCGCGATCGCAAGTTGAATTTCTGTGTGCCAATAGCTAAGTAATAGACTAAAACTAAGACTCCCGATCGCAGAGATCAAGAGTAACAGCACGAACGGGGGCTGTATCGGAGTTAAAAGATTGCTCTGTAATAGGTTATTGATCAGCGTCGCTTGAACATGCACACCGCTTGCAGCAGGATTGCGGTCAAACGGAGTTGGATGTGCATCGATCGCCGTCGCCGTCACTCCCACAAGTACAAGTTTGTCTCGAAACGCCGAATCGGGAATTTCTCCGCGAATCACCCGCGCAAATGAATACTGTGGCGCTGCATCAGCCTGTCCTACCCAGTTCAGCCAAATGCGCTGACTAAAATCAGGGAGCGCGATCGCCTCTCGCAGCATTGAATAAGTCAGCGTCGCTGCGATGCCAAATGCCCAAACCTGACGGAACTGCGGCTCAATCGATCGTGCAATTCCATCCTCGTCTGACTGTATCCGAATATGTCCACTTGCCACGGTTGCTGCCTCAAGCTGCGGAACCGGCAGCAACGGTAAACCGCCTTTACCCTCTGCTTGCGTCAAAACGACTCGATTTGATCGTGCGATCGCCGCTGCAAATGCAGCATCCTCCGGAGTTAATTCAGAAAACAAAACGTCGATCGCAATCACACCTGCATCGGCTGCGGTCAACCGATCAATTAATTTGACATATTGCGTTCTCTTCCAAGGAAATCGCCCGAGTTGCTTAATGCTGTCATCATCGATCGTCACCAGCACTAGGCGATCGTCCCATTGCCGCTCCCCCCGTAACCGAAACAAGGCAGAATACGCCACTTGCTCAAGCGGCTTGATCCACCCGAAATTGATCGAACCCATCACCAGACCAAGAGCGATCGCACCTGGAAGCAAGCGCCATCCAGCTCTACTCAAGCGCCAGTTCATAAGTTTGAGACTTGCCTAATGGAGTGATTACTTCCACCTTAACCCGTAAAAACGAGACAACTAAAAACCCTGAACTGCGAAACGCACCATTGCGATCGAGAATTTGGGGAACTTCGTTGATTCTGACGATATTGACTGGATCGACACGACCGACAATTTGAACCTTGCGGACTCCACGATCGATTCGCCTGATCAATTGCGTTCTTAATGTCGTGTCGTTTCGCAACGGAACCGCAGGCAAGGGACGCTCCCCCGGAATGGTTAGATTCTGATATCCACCCGGCACTCTAACTTGTCTCCCGCGAGCCGCTGTCACGACTGCACCCGTCAGCGTCGCAATCCCCGTTTTGCCATCGGGCTGCACTGTGACTCCAAAATCTGTTCCGCGTACTCCACTGAGTCCGGCGGGCGTTCGGATTTCTAATTCAGTGCCAGGACTTGTAAATCGCCGTAGCTTCAGGCGCACTTGTCCGCGTGTGACATTGAGATGAGTGACCCTACCGTTATTCCGTGCTACATCCAATCGCTGTAACCTTAAGCGAGTCGATTCTAAGACGTTGATGACTCCAATTCCTGTGTCTAGCAGCAAATCAGCCCTCGAATTCACTCCGGTTGTGATGCCCTCACCGATCGCTTGAAGTCGATCGCCTACTCGCGCAGGTCTTGATCCAGAGGGGCGATCGTAATTTACACTGCCAACCATTCGCTGAACGAGTAGCCAGCGATCAACCCGAACCCGCAAATCTCTAGTTTGTGCGAGGGCAAAAGTTGGAATACAGCAGGCTAGAAAAACGCAAGATAGGATAGACACTCTCATGAGAAATTTTTGCATAC
Organism: Cyanobacteria bacterium FACHB-DQ100; assembly: GCA_014695195.1. Taxonomy (NCBI): domain Bacteria; kingdom Bacillati; phylum Cyanobacteriota; species Cyanobacteria bacterium FACHB-DQ100. The sequence continues at coordinate 94,500 of JACJNW010000019.1, forward strand.
TTCTAAATTAATGCATCTTTTATTTCATTAGAATATTTAGGTCTGTAACATTTCAAGCCGCTCTATTCTGTTAAGCGAATTGCTCAGGCGTAATTAAATAAATTGATACAGAAGTAATGCAAGGACAGCGTACTGATGAAGTTCTTTCTAAGAGTTGGAATTGGCTTTAGTCTATTTTTTCCACTTTCGGCTCGGCTTGTTGAGGCGGCAACACCTCGATCGGTTGATCAACAAGTCAACTGTGAAATTCTCGTCGTGGGCGCTGGAACCGCAGGAGTCGCGGCAACTTACGAAGCATTAAAGGCAGGGCGTACCGTTTGCCTGACAGAGATTACTGACTGGATGGGTGGGCAAGTTTCGGCTCAAGGAACCTCCGCACTCGATGAACGAGCAACGCAGCGATCGCGGCTATTTTTTCCACGCGGCTACACCGAATTTCGACAGCAAATTTTAGCGCAAAATGGGAGCAGAAATCCGGGAGCTTGTTGGGTGAGTCTCGTGTGTTTTATGCCGAAAGAGGGACACGAAATTCTACAAATGATGTTAGGAGAAGCAGCAAAAGAAGGCAAAGGCAAGCTTTATTTCTTTCCAAATACAGTAGCAAAATCGATCGAAACTACTGGGTCGCAAATTCAATCGATTCGTGCGATTCAACACCGACCCGCGCCCAATGCCGCACCCCTAAATACCTATCCCCTATCTCAAACGATCGTCGATAGCTATACCGAGCAAGATTCGCCGTTATTGCAAAAGAAAATCATTCAGTTCGTTCCCCCGGCTTCAGGAAAATGGTATGTGATCGAGGCGACCGAAACCGGCGAACTCGTTGCTTTAACCGATGTGCCTTACCGTTTAGGGTTAGATGCACGATCGTATGTTAATCCCTCGTCGTCGAGCGAAACGGATTATCCTTACTGTCCGCAAGGCTACACCTACACCTTTGCAATGGAAGCAACGGCAACCCCACAACCTGCAACACCACCTGATTTTTACCCCCGCTACTCACAGTCCTACAGCTTCAACGACCAGCGTTATGCAGAGACACCCGAATTGGTGTTCACCTACCGCCGCATTCAAAGTCAGGTTCCGGGCGCAGGAAGTCGATCGGTGAATCCCGGTGATATTTCAATGCAGAACTGGAATTGGGGCAACGATTACGCACCTGGAACAAGCCTGGATAACTACATTTTGTCGCGGGAACAACTGCGAGCTTCTGGACAACTCAATCCGAATGGCTGGCTCGGTGGGTTGCGCGTGGATGGACTGCGCGGCGGGGAAGAACAAGCGATCGGCTTTTTCCACTGGTTTCATTCGGGCACAACGGATGCGAAACTCTCGACCAAGAAGCCTTTTCCGAATTTGCGCTATCTGACTGGATTCAATTCCCCAATGGGCACCGCGCACGGATTATCCAAATATCCCTATATGCGTGAATCTCGCCGGATTATTGGACGACCGGCTTACGGATATGCAGAAGGTTTTACGATCGATGAAGTCACGGCATCTCGAAAAAACTTTAGCGAAGAGTATTATCAGAATTTGGGCGATCGCACGTTTCGCAATCTCGCAACCGCGATCGCGGGATTGCGGACGATCGACGTGATTCGGGGTCGCATTGACCCGAAAACTGTGAAAACCCTGGGTCGATCGCACATTTATCCAGATAGTGTCGGCATCGGACATTATCCGCTTGATTTTCACCCTTGTATGGTGACTTCTCCGCCTGAAAAACCAGGCAATCAAGAGCGTCCGGGAGAGCGACAGGGTGCAGATGAAACCTATCCATTTCAGATTCCACTGCGATCGATGATTCCGCAAAAGTTAGACAATCTGCTGGTTACGGGGAAAAGCATTGCGATGAGTCATATTGCGGCGGCAGCCTATCGGGTGCATTCGATCGAATGGTCTGCGGGTGCGGCGGCGGGAACCACGGCTACTTTTTCGCTGGAAACTGGCATTGCACCGTTTCAACTGGTGGAGAATTTACCGAATCCCAGCCCGAATTTAGAGAAATTGCAACAGCGCTTAAATGCAAACAATAATCCGACTGCGTTTCCAGGGACTTCGATTTTGAACACAAATTGGCAGAACTGGAAATAATAGTCTTTATACGGAATAGCTTTTTCAACCAAAGTTGAGGATTTAATGGCAACGTCGCTGCTACCGTCTCATCCGAGAGCCGCAAAAGTCATTCACGATTTAAGTTGGGAGCAATTTGAGGAACTCGATCTCTCTTTAGTTCGATGAGTTTTTCGCTTCGATTTGAGTCCGTTCGCCCCCTAAATCCCCCACTCGTGGGGGACTTAGATAAAGAGCAATTCCCCAAGTTTTGGAGGTTTCCTACCTTTCAAAGTCCCCCACGAGTGGGGGATTTAGGGGGCTGCCCACTGCTCCAAACGCAGCCAAGAACTTATGTCGAACTCACGCGAACTTAATATCCGGCTGCAACGCCTTCTCCACGCGGATCAGCCGCACCCTCGATCGACCCATCCGGCTGAACCACGATCGCGTTTGCATTTCCCCATTTTCCGCGTTGCTGAATTTGATGTCCTCGACGTTGCAATTCTGCGATCGTGAGTGGATCAAGTCCCCATTGCTCAACCATTAATCGATCCGGTTGCCATTGATGATGAATGCGTGGGGTTGCGATCGCTCGACGCACATCCATGTCATACACCAGAACATTGAGAATGGTTTGCAGAACGGTTGTGATAATCGTACTGCCACCTGGCGCACCGACCGCCATTTTGAGTTTTCCATTTTCGGTGACGATCGTGGGAGTCATGCTCGAAAGCGGGGTTTTCCGGGGTGCGATCGCGTTCGCTTGACCTCCAACCAAGCCAAACGCATTCGGGATATTTGGTGCGATCGCAAAATCATCCATTTCATTGTTTAAAACAATTCCGGTTCCTTTCGCGACAATCCCCGCACCAAATCCGAGATTGATTGTAAAAGTGAGGCTAACGGCATTGCGATCGCGATCCACGATTGTTAAATGACTCGTTTCCGTTGATTCTCGCGATAGCTTTTGTAAAACTGCTGGATCGCCTGGTTTAATTTGAGTTGCAGCCTTTTTCGGATCGATTTCTCGGCGGCGAATTTTGGCATATTCAGGACTAATCAGCGCAGAAACCGGAACTTTGACAAAATCCGGATCACCGAGATAAGTCGCACGATCGGCGTAAGCAATTCGCATTGATTCGATCAGTAAATGCAACGCATCAGGATTACGCCAACCCATCGATTTAAGATCAGTATCGCTAATCAGATTGAGAATCTGAAGCAAATGCACTCCACCCGAAGAAGGCGGCGGCATCGAGCAGACTCGCGCTTGTCGGAAATTGCCGCAAACGGGATCACGCCAAATGGGGCGATACTGCTTGAGATCTTCCAGCGTCATCAATCCCTTATTGGCTCTCATATCCCGCACGATCGCACTCGCAATCTTGCCCTGATAAAAACTATTCGGATCTTGAGCGATCGCCTTCAAAGTCGCGGCTAACTCCGTCTGTCTGAGAATTTCCCCCGGTTGATACGGCTTGCCATTGCGCGTAAAAATCTTGCGGGCTTCCGCGTTCTGAAGTTTGCGCGATTCGGTTGCTTGGGTGAATCGATAACTCACCGCAAATCCAGATTCCGCCAGAACGATCGCAGGCGCAACCACCGTCTTCCAAGGCAATTTTCCATACTTCTGGTGCGCTTGATAAAGACCCGCGATCGTTCCCGGTGTCGCCACAGCTAGGTATCCATCCGTACTCGCGTTCGGACGCACTTTCCCCTGAGCATCTAAATACAAATTCTGGGTTGCTTTAATCGGGGCACGTTCGCGAAAATCAAGCGCTTTCATCTCATTGTTCCGCGCCTGATAAAACAGCAGAAATCCACCGCCCCCAATCCCCGCACTAAACGGCTCTACCACTGAAATTGCTAACGTTGTCGCGACTGCTGCATCGATCGCATTCCCTCCCCGTTTGAGAATATCCAGCCCAACTTGAGAAGCCAAAGGATGAGCGGATGCGACCATGCCTTGACGAGTACGATCGAGCGGAACCGACTGCGATCGGGCGATCGGCACTGGAATCACAACACTGATAGCAATCAAACCAGAAAGGAAAAAGCGCTTCATCATGCGGGATGTAAAGAAATGCGGTACTGGCAAAATTCTGACACAGGAATTCGCTTGAATATTTTTGCGTCGATCGCAACACTCTCGATTACACTGAAATCTCAGATTTTCAAAATTTTGCTTCATCGAACGAAGAATCACGGCTTTCAATCGAGGAATCTACCCTTATGCGTCACGGTCGATCCGCAACTCCCCTAAACCCCAAACTTCAGCAAGCATTAAGCTGTCTAGATTTGCGCTTAGAAGACGAACTCACGCGCTATCGTCGGCAACGTGCAGGCTTAAGTGTTGCCCCGATCGTTCTGCGTCCAAAGCAACCACAGAAAAAACCGCTCGAACTCGCAGCAGCAACCGACACTGAAGCGCCCGCCCTCCCTCAGGCTCCTCCAAAAGCGATTTCGTTCGATCTCGGTACCTCTTCTATGTCGGATCAATCGATTGCAGCAGCAGACACCGACGAGAGCGCAATGATTCCCTACGAGCCAGAAACCGCAGGTGCCGCCCTCTTTGAGATTGCCAATCCCGGTGAGCAAGCGCCTGCCGAGGATTACCTCGAATCGTCTGAGCAATTGCTAAAAAGCCTCAAGCGCGAAGAAGCCAAAGTTGAAGTCGAGCGCGGATTTCTGCAAAGCTTATCGACTCCGCTTGGGATTGGCTCGATGCTGACGCTGCTTCTCTCTAGCGCCATGTTGGGCTATGTGATTATGAATCCCTCAGCTCTGAGTGGCATTGCTCAAAAAACAACCCAGCCCGAAACCACAGAAACATCAGCCCCCCAAGAAACCGCATCCAACAGCCTTCCGACTTCTCCGCGCCTCGATCGCGATGAGTTTTCCGACTTGGGACTCGACACACTAACAGCACTCAGAACGAAGCCTTCACCTGCTGCGATCGTGGCTTCTCCCAGCCCGTCTCCGACCGTATCGCCTGCTGCACCGAGCGCGATCGTTGCTCCTGCTGCGTCTCCGTCTCCTGCTCCGGTGACAAGCTCTTCGATGCTGCTACCTTCGGTTACTGTTCCAAAGACCCCGAATCCCTCTCCCCCTACCGCAGCCGAAAGCTTGCAGTACAAAGTTGAAATTCCATTTACCGGAGATCAATCTTTAGCAACCGCCCGTCAAGTGGTACCCGATGCCTTTGTCCGCTCTGACGGTAAGATTCAGCTTGCAGCAACCTTGAGTGAAGAAGCTGCTCAAAAGAAAGTCCAAGAATTAAAAAATCGCGGACTGACGGCAGAAATTCGCAAGCCGCAATGAACGATCGTTAGATTGCGAATATTTTGTGAAAGGCAGCCTAAGAAACCAACCCCCCGAAGCCACTTCAGCTAGAGAATGGATTGCATAATAGTCGTGAGGTTAACCGCACAACCAACTTTAGTTGGTGTTGCTTGATTGATTCAGTGCAGTTCAACTCACTCGTTATATTGCTAAGTCCTCGGTGGGGGCGTACCTAAAAGTTATCTGTTGGTGTTTGATGTTAGAGTAAATTTCAAATTCTATTCAAATTCTAATTGGGTGAACAGTGAGTGTTGACGATGTTGTTAAGCTACTTGATGCCGTTACGAAACTGCTAAACGTCCTTATCTGGCCAGCAGTGCTTCTGTTCATTCTGATCCGATTTGGTCGAGACTTGCGTGATTTCTTCTCAAGTTTGGGTGAGTTATCCCTGAAAGGAGCTGGATTTGAGGCTTCTTTAAAGAGAAAACAGGCTGAAGTTTCTGCTGCTTTGGCGGCGGCAGCAGCGTCTCGTTCTGATGGAGATACAAATCGTGAGAGTGCTGCGAAAGCAGCAAAAATAGCCGCAGATATTGCTTCTGAAGTCGTTACACCTCGCCTTATCAGACGTGCACGTAGGTCAACGGTTTTGTGGGTTGACGATCTCCCCAACAACAATATTTATGAACGTCAAGCACTGGAGGCTTTGGGTGTTAATTTCGTACTGGCAACATCGACAGAGGAAGCCCTGAAGAAAACTTCTCGACAAAGATTTGACGCTATCATCTCTGATATGGGACGACCTCCTGATTCCCGTGCAGGCTATACGCTCCTCGACCAGCTACGGTCTAATGGCGATCAAACTCCGTTCATCATTTATGCCAGTTCAAGGAATCCAGAACACGTTGCAGAATCACGTCGTCATGGTGCTATCGGATGTACGAATAATGCAAATGAGTTGTTTGAAATGGTGCTGTCTACCTTAGGTCGCGCAGTATAACAACTGCGGTGCAACGGGTTGACCGAAGCCGCTTGGGTGAGATGAGAGGTATTGGCAACCGCTGACCCGAACCGTTAGGCTGATTTGCGGTATGAATTAAGCATCCCCAAATTGCTGAGTTAGAACCAAGAAGGGTTCAAGCATTTCTGCTTGAACCCTTCTTGGTTCTAACTCAGCTTCGATGTTTAGTAGCTACGAGAGAAGTTATTGCCGCTTCTGCGATCGCCACGATCTTCACGAGGCTTGGCTTTATTGACCTTCAAATCGCGACCCATCCACTCCGCACCGTCTAGTGCTTCAATGGCAACCGCTTCTTCAGAATCTGCACCCATTTCTACAAAGCCAAAGCCGCGCATACGACCAGTTTCACGATCTACGGGAAGCTGAACTCGCTTTACGGATCCATATTCTGCAAATACAGAAGTCAGATCGGCATCAGTAACGTCATAGGATAGATTGCCTACATAAATTGACATAGCTTGTCTCCAAAGATTAAAGGATGTGTAGAGTAAATTTTCGGAGAGAAGTCTGTCAATGGAAAAACTTGAAAACTCGTTAATACTAGAAACAAATGTTGCTAACCGATATCTATGCTCTGAAATCAGTCTAGCACGTTTAAAAAGCTTCTGGGTGTTTTGAGGTTATGAGATCAACGAAATTTATTTAGTAAGTATTTTTACTTATAGTTGATGGGTAGCCTAACAAGTCGCTGCACCGGAACGCCGCAAAGCGGTGGTTGAGATGCAATAGTTATAGCTTTCACGTCCGGTGGGCTGGGTCGTTATGCGGCTTAATTTACAGGTGTGGAAGTTCCTAAAAGTTTTCTGTTTTACAAGACAGAAGGTTGATAAGCCAATCGCAAAAAATATTACTGAGGTAATGCCGGTCTGGCTGTTTGAACACAGTTTCTCCAATCCTTACCCTGGAACAGCAGGTACATCTCGGAGCAAGTCGGGTTCGTTGTGTACAAAGGTAATTTGCAATGTCCCGACTAGCTCTTGCTCTTTCAGCATCGAGTCATGAACAGGCATGAGCTGCTTCAGGCTCTCTTGGCTTAACTCTAACCCTGTCTCCTTCAGCTTTGCAGAGAGTTTGTCCAAATTAGCGATCGGAACCTGGAAGTTAATACAGATTAGAATATTTGAGTACAGGTGGAAATCGGTAATCCAGGCTCCTGCTTGATTAATCGCCTCACTTACACGATCAGTGATTCCAAGTCGTTCTGCTCTAGTAAATCCATCCAAACGCAAGAACTGTTGCCTAAACATAAGCTAACCTCCACTACGAATCAGCGACAATATAGCCACTTATTTTGACTATATTGTCGCCGCATAACAACTCGCTTTGTACACCAACTGTATTAGCATTTATCAGCATTATTGGTTGAGTTCGAGAGATTACTAGCGATGGGTGAAGCAGAACATTAGATTGATATTGAACATTAGATTGATATTTCAGAAGAGGTGCGCGTGCGCCTTTATATTGAAGCTAGAAAAATTCAGTATTAAAACTTCTTTGCAAACTGCCAAGGTTTGGATTGAGTTTTACTGATTTATGTACAGAAAGGTAAGAAATGGTTGAAAAGCTTTGTTTCATAGCTAATAATTTAGCAATAATTCAAAACTTCTAACTAACTGTAAACTCTGCATCTGGCAAAGCATTTTAGCCAGAACTGCTTAGCTAGAATTGCAACTTTTAAGCTATTCCGCCACAACTGAATTATGAGTAGAAACTTCTTTGTAAAAGAAATTCTACACCGCCTCGTACTAAACGCTGCATTTCCGGCTGCCGTAATTACACATTTGCATTTCACAGTTGCATTTAAAGGGATTTAATTACAATGAGCAAGCGAGAGAGTAGCCCCCTGCAAGACGTGCGGATGTTCCAGGACTCGCTCTATCGAGTCGCGCCACCCCCAATCCGAGACGTGCCGAACGACTTCAACAAGTTGTTCCCGAAGTTACGTCCCTTCGCGCGGTGTGAAGAGCCGTACATCTCGCGGGTCGTTGAACTTGGCTCAAAGGGGAGGCGGACGAAGGAGGGGCTGATGGAGGGGGGGCTGATGAACGCCCATGACCCTCGTGTCACCGTCACCAACCCGCTCGCCGCGAACGACGAAAAGACGCCGCACCCGGATCCGACTTTGGCGGAACGCAACGTCGACAATGAGAACCCGGATATGACCGTCGGGTTCACCTTCCTGGGACAGTTCATTGACCATGACCTGACGTTCGACCCGAAGCCGATCAAGTGTGGGGAGACGGCCAGCCCAAACTTGCGATCGCGCTTCTTCGATCTGGATAGCGTGTATGGCCGCGGGCCACGGGAAGACCGGCTACTTTATGATCGTGCGTCCGAACTTGACCGGGGGGCTCCGATCAAATTCTTCGTCGACTTCGATGCCCCCCGCGACCTGCCACGGACGAGCCAGGAACGGGCTATCATCGCCGACCCGCGCAATGACGAAAACGTCATCATCTCCCAGCTCCACCTGGCGTTCCTCAAGTTTCACAACGAGGTCACCGACTACCTGGTTCCATCGCACCGATCGAAGACACCGGAAGATTTGTTTGAGTTAGTCCGCCTGGAGGTCTGCCGACACTACCAGTGGATCGTCGTCAACCAGTTCCTCGCCGTGACCCTCGACCCAGCCGTGTTCGCCGATGTCCGAAACAACGGGCCGAAGTTCTACACAGGGCCTCTGCGACAGAAGATTCCCCGTGAGTTCCAAGTTGCTGCCTATCGGTTCGGACACAGCCAGATTCGCCCTGGGTACAAGGTGAATGTCGGGTTTGGAGCCCCCATCTTCGATGCCCGGGTTGATCCTCGAGAGGGAGATCCGAACGACCTCCGGGGGGGTCGCCGGGCTGCCCGCCGCTTCGTTGAGTGGGACACGTTCTTTCAATTCGGGACGAAGGAGATCGATCCGGCTACAGGGACTGTCCGGGACAAGGTTAAGAAGAACAAGCGGATTGACCCGTTTATCTCCTCGCCGATGTTCGACCTGCCAGTTGGTCCGGGACTGGTTGATCCGGGTGACCGCCGCGTGTCGCTTGCGGGGCGGAACCTGGAGCGGCACCTCCAGCATGGACTCGCGTCCGGACAAGACATCGCCAAGGCGTTCGGTTATACCCCGCTGACGGCGATCGAGTTGCAGGAACTGAAGGAGCTTGAGTTCGACACCAGCACACCGCTCTGGTACTACGTGTTGAAGGAAGCCTTGCTCCAGCAGGATGGGCAACGGCTGGGGCAGGTCGGAAGCCGGATCATCGCCGAGGTTTTTTTCGGACTGCTAGAAGACACACCGGGGTCATACCTCAAGGCACCGAGCTGGAAGCCGACGCTGCCGCGACGGGACGGAACCACGGGCGATTTCACGATGACCGATCTACTGACCTTCGCTGGGGTAGCGTAACTTCTTGCCTGGAAGTGACATCGCAGCCTAACGATTCAAATGCAGTGGATGATTGAACTCCCGCGATCGCCAATCCCATCATCGACGATCGCGGGAATTTCTGTTTATGCGCCAACCGCTTCTTTTGCGGCGTAAAGCACTTCAGCGGTGATTTGGGTAATGTTACGATCGCGGGCAAACTTCTCAGTATTGCGCTTCACCTTACCCCGCACAAATCCCGGAATCCGATTCAATTCCGCGAGTCCATCCTTGCTCCAACTGAGATCTGATTCTGCCGAAACCGATTTAGTAATCACTTCTTTCGTATCGTGACCGCCAAAGATTTCGAGCAAGTGATCTTCCATTCCCAGGGTGAACGAGTTGTAGATCAAATCCACAATCTGATTGCTGCCTTCATAACCCACAAATGGTTTGTATCCAACCGGAAAGTTTTGAATGTGAATCGGAGCCGCAATCACACCGCAGGGAATATCCAGCCGTTTGCCGACGTGGCGCTCCATCTGGGTTCCAAAGATTGCAGCAGGTTCAAGACGGGCGATCGCATCAGCAATCTGCGCGTGATCTTCACTAACTAAAACATCATCACAGTATTCACCGACTTGATCCCTAAACCATTCCGCATCATACTTGCAATAGGTTCCCGCTAGCAATACATGAATTCCCATCTCACGCGCAAGAATTTTGGTGATTGCAGCAGCGTGTGTGCTATCTCCAAAGACAACCGCTTTTTTACCTGTGAGGTTTTGACAATCAATCGATCGAGAAAACCAAGCTGCCTGTGACACATACCGCGTTTGCTGATCAATGAACGGCTCATAATTGACATTTGCACCTTGCTCATTGATCACTTGCTGAATTTTGCGAATACAACGCGCCGTTTCAACAATTCCCATCGGGGTAATGTCGATGTAGGGCGTTCCAAATTCCTGCTTGAGATATTCAGCAGTAAGCAAGCCTGTCTCGCGATACGGAGCCAGGTTAAACCAAGCACGGGGAAGCGTTTTGAGTTCGTGAACGCTTGCACCTTGAGGTACGATCGCATTCACTTCAATTCCCAAGTCCGCCATCAATTTCCTTAGTTCCGTTGCATCGTGATTGTGATGAAAACCAAGCGTGGTGAGTCCGAAGATATTCACCGAAGGCTTTTCGGTTTTCTCAGTCACCAAGTCGCCTTTCTTACGAGCTTTTGCAATATAGAACTGCACAATCTGTTGCAGAGTGCGATCGGCGGCTTGCAGTTCATTCACCCGATAGTGATTCACATCGGCCAACATCACATCGCCCTTGGCTTCAAGTTGTGCCCGCTCCACAAAGTTCTGCAAATCTTCCTGCAAAATACTTGATGTGCAAGTGGGAGTTAGGACAATCAGATCGGGATGTTCTTCGGCATCTTTGCGCGTAATGTTATCCACAACTTTTTCTTGCGATCCACGGGCGAGAACATTGCGATCGACCACGCTAGTTGTGACTGGAGTATAATCGCGTTCGCGTTCTAACATCGATCGCATGACATTAAAATAGTCATCGCCGATCGGCGCGTGCATGATGGCATGAACGTTTTTAAAGGAACTGGCGATGCGGAGTGTGCCAATATGGGCGGGGCCTGCATACATCCAGTAAGCTAATTTCATAACGGGTGTCTCCCTTATCGTGCAGTGAAGGGTATAAGAACTGCTTTAGCATTGTCGCAAAGGAACTGGATGCGTTGGCACTTGCTTTGTGATGTGTTACGCGATCGAATTTCGCTTAAAACAGCCTTAACCTCCCGTCAAGCGAGGCTTACAGCAAAATCAGACTCAGGATATTCTTAACACTGCTTAGACTATCGACACATTTCTCTACTGAGTATCTTGTAGAAAAACCGATCAGGCTTTGGCTTGAGTTCGGTGATTGTACAGCATGATTACCGAACTCAAGGTGGTTAAAATAGCATCAGTCTCCAAGGAAAACGTACCAGGATGAAGGCTAGCTCATTTCATGCTCTAAACAGTCTTTAGAACATCATCAGTTTTTCTGCTACAGCATAAACTTCTTGCGTAAATGGATGGTTTGGGTACTGTAAACAAAACACGCCACTACTAGCAAGCTGTAATATTTCCTCGTTTTCTTGAAATAGTCCTGCTACCATTGCTTCGTAGTTTGCTTCTACTTGTTGTCGAATGGTCTCGCGATCGAAGGCTTTGGGCATCTTATTCACAAGCAGCATGAGATTGGGAACATCTAGCTTGCGAGCAACTTCTAGCGTCACTGCTGTTCCTAGATAATCCTGGCGATCAGGACGGAGGATCACAACCATTGCATCAGAAATTGCGATCGACAGAAGCGTTTCTTCGTTCAGACCAGGATGTGTGTCGATGAATAGAAAATCCAGGTTTAACCGATCCAAAAGCTCCTGAAACCCATCATTCAAAAGCCCAACATCAAATCCTTCGCGCAGAACCTTAGCAATTTCGCCTGCCTTTAAGCTGGAAGGAACTAGAAAGATTTTGCCAGCGATCGTAGCCGATTCTCCGCTTGCATCTTTCAGGTGATTAGTTACATCATAAGCAGTCTGCTCAAGGGTGCAATTTCCCCAGAGGTAATCGTTTAGCGAGTATGTCATCTTCTCTTCGTCTAAGCCGAAAATGACGTGAATCCCCGGTGATTGAATATCGGTATCAACAATGCAAACCCGCTTCCCTTGGCTGGCAACAGCAGTGGCAATGTTCGCGGTGAGGTTAGACTTGCCCGTGCCGCCCCGAAACGAATGAATGGAGATGATCTGAGACATGACTTTGTATGCCTTATATGCCTAAGTGGGTTGCTATTAGTATGGGAAAACTCGCGATGAAACTATCAGGAGAACTTGGCTCATCAAGTTTCAACTATAGCGATCCTGTTTGAGCCGTGAACGCTAAAAGGAGTAGGGAGTAGGGGACTGAAAAGGGAATGACACCCCACTCGCCACTTTGCAACTGACTTAGAATCGCTATAGATTACATTCCGAAAGTTTACCGACGGTTTCTTCGTAGCTGTCCTGCACGTTGCTGTAGCTGTTGGAAATACTCAGTTTCAGTAATTTCTGTGACCTGTCGCGATCGCTTTGCAGCATCGACCTCAGAACGTAGTTCCTGTAATTGCTGTGTCAGTTTTTCTTCGCGGGCTTTTGCTTGTTGCACTTGCTGTTGATGAAATTGAGCATTTGCGATCGCTTGCACTGCCTGAGACGATACAGTAGAAAGCAATTTAAGGTGTTGAGCCGTGTAATGGATTGCTTGGTGATGGATTACATTCATTGCACCAATTACGCCTTGCTCGGTTTTGAGCGGAACGGTGATGAGCGCTTGAATCAGTTGCGATTCGGTAGAAGAGGGATTGAACCTTGCATCGATCGCAACTTCGTTGACAATTTCGCCTTTTGCCGTTGTAAGAACAGTTGCGGTGAAGCGTTCGATCGTAGACTGGTCGACGTGATCAAAGCTAAAAGTGCGATTGATTGCTTTATTTGCTGAATCTGTGAGCAAAATTGAAGCAGCCGTGGCAGGAATTAATTTACGGACTTCGGTGAGAACGGTTTGACAGACGATCGTTAGGTCTAAGCTTGTTGTGAGCTTTTCAGACAGGTTATACAGCAAGTTAATTTCACGGTACTGGTCTAACACTTCATCGGCTAACGTTTTGAGTTCTAATTCTCGATTACAAAAGTCGGTCAAAATAGTCGCGATGATTTGTGCATCTTGAGCGCCAATAACCCAACCAAGCAGTCTTTCGCCTGCAAATATAGGATATTTCTCAGTTTGAGCCGGATCTGGCTTTCCCTGCAATAGTTTTCCAGAGTCATCCTGAATTTGTACAGGCAGATTCAGCGTACTGATTAATGCCGCGATCGTTGCTTCTGATTGTTTGAGAACACGCTTTAAATTAACTCGTACCATTTGCTGAGCTACATTGTGGGGCTGAGTTAGGTTAGTATGCCCATTTCTCACAGAAGTAGAATTCTTTGTTCGTAATCTTTTGAAAGTTTGGGTCTTCTCGGAGTGCAATGGGCATTCTGAAAGTGAACTGCTCAAAACATCGATCGTGCAAAAAGCCCGTGTCACACTTAGTTATTCACAAAGCGATCTCACTTCTTCTTCTGATTATGGTGGGTTATTTGCTCAAACCCAAATTCAGCAGTGAGACTTCTGTTGGAGCAATTCGAGCTTTTATTCTAAGTGCGGCACTTCCTGCAACGATCTTTTTATCAACGATCGAGATTGATACTCGTCTTGATTTAGTGCTTTTGCCTTCGTTTGCTTTAGCCGTCAATCTCTATCTGATGCTAATTGGCTTTGGTTTAACCTATCTTCTCATTCCCAAAACTGAGAAGTCAAAAAGACGCGCTCTTGTTTTATTGTTTCCTTCGCTTGCACCTGGATTAACGGTGTACCCATTTGTTGAGCAATTCTTAGGAACTCAGGGTTTAGCTTGGGCAGCTTTAGCAGATATGGGAAATAAATTTTTTGTTCTAATTGGTTTATATGCGTTAGCAATAATTTGGTATCAGAGAAAAGCAAAATGTTCTAATTCTGAAATAAAACCTCATTGGCAACAGATTGGACTGTTTTTGCTGAGTGAGCCTGTCAATCTTGCGATCGTTCTCGGTGTGATTCTCGCCACTTCTGGGATCAAATCTGTTTCGCTTCCGGTTGCTGTATTGGATACAATCCAGAAGCTTGCGCTTTGTGCAACACCGCTCATTTTAGTTTATGTAGGGGTTTCGCTCAACTTGAAGTCTTTGCGATTGGGCACAATTTTGATGGTGTTGCTTGCGAGGGCGGGTGCTGGATTTTTGTTAAGTGCGGCTGCGATCGCGCTAATTCGTCCTACCTCAGAAATCACGATGCTCATGATTGCTTTGCCACAAGCATCCTGTAGCTTATGGTCACTACTTCATGGAACTCGAATTAATCAACAAAGTTCGGAAAAGAATCAACAATTATTCTTTGATACTGAATTCGCTACAGCTTTACTGGCGATGTCTTTTCCCTTTTCGATCGCGGTTCTTCTAATCGTCTTTTCTAGTGGCAGCTTCTTTAGCTCAACAGTTCATCTCGGACTGATAGGCATCACCTTTTTAGGCATCTTCAGTTTATTTCTATTATTGAGGCAGATGTCGATCGAGTGGCAAAATTCGATTGTAGTTAGCTTAAAAAGCTCGTTTAAACCGAAGCCAAAAAATCAAGAATATCCGAAAGAAAAAGCACTTCCAATTGAGACAAAACAGGTACAAGGTTCACAATTGCATCTTCATAGACTGAAAGACATTAACCAAATTGTTACTCGATACCTGCATTCCGAGATTAAAGATCCCAATGTTGCTCTAAAAATTCAATATCTAATCAAAGGGCGAGTACTGGTTATATTAGGTCAACATAAAGATGGTCATTTCATTAGCTTAGATATTGTTTTTCAACATTTAGAGAAAGAAATTAAATTGCTGGAATTGGAATTTTTAGACCAAATTCGGTTTTGTTTCAAATATATCGACCAGAAAGAGCTATATACCTGCTATTCACTGACTCTAGACTCTCCTGCAAACAACCCCTGTAGCTAAATTCAACATGATTCATTTACCCTGGCTTCAACGCAAAAAGTTTTCACTCAATAGCGCAAAATTCAATCCTAATAGAATTATTTCTACGCTTTTAGTAGGCGGATCGATCGTCACGATCGGAGCCACCGCGTTCGGAAGCTATTGGGTTGTGCGCAGCTTAATTCTCAATACCCTAAAGAACAATGCACTTTTAAAGGTGGAAAAAGCAGGCAGTGATATCGATACTTGGTTAGCTCAACAACTGGGTAGTGTTGAAGCACTGGCAAATAGTTACGAAATCCGATCGATGAATTGGGACATTGCAGAGCCTTATTTGCAGTTAGAAAAGGATCGATTGGCTAACTTCTGGATGTTTATTCTTGTGAATCCAGACGGAACATATTACACTACTCGTTTGGGATTTGCGAAAGGAAAAAATCTCAACGATCGAGAATATTTTCAACGAGCAATGAAGGGTGAATCGAATGTCTCAGATATGATCATTTCTCGTACCACGGGCAAACGTCAGATCAACATTTCAGCGCCTGTATGGTCATTTCCTCGTGCAAACTACGCTCAGCTTCCTAAAGATAGAATTGATGTCCGCTCTGGTAGTTTGGCGTTCTACAATCTTCCCAGCAATCCATCCGAACAACCAACAGTAATTGGCAATTTAGCCGGAAACATTGCGATCGCTCAAGTCTCGGAAGTAGTCGCCAACACTCAACTGGGAAAAGGGAGCTATGCTTTTGCATTAGACTCGAAAGGTGTTCCGATCGCACATCCCGATTCCAATTTGACCGAGGGCACTCAAAGCTTTCTAGATAGCAATAATCCAGCATTAGCGAACATTGCGCGTTCAATGGTCAATCAACAGCACAAGGTTAATTTGATGCAGCTTGATAATCAATGGGTCTATGTTGCTTATGCACCGATTCAAAAAGCAAAATGGTCAGTGGCACTAGTGATTCCGCGAGAGAATCTAGAGCAGCAACTCCATGCCCTCAACTTGCTTGCCTCAGTTGTTGGAACATTGTTAGGACTGGCAACTCTGGTTGCGCTACAACGAGTGCGCCAACTAAGGGAAACCCGCGATCGAGCGATTCAGGAAGCTTTGTTAAACAAACAAATCGCTCAAACTAGCACTCAACTCCAAGATGCTCTCGCTTATCTCAGTGCCATCATTGATAATCTAGTCGATGGATTATTGGTCACTGATATCACTGGCAAAATCACGCACTGTAATCCTGCTTTGTCCAAAATGTTTGACATCGATTCAACAAACTTAGCTCAGCCGAACTGTACAGCCGTGTTTAGTCAAGAAATTACGGATTTAATTGCTCAAGCTCAGAGGCATCCAGGTCAGGTTTTTACGGCTGAGCTTGCCCTCAATCGTGGTGGTATTGGTAAAGCAGTTGCCACTGCGATTTTGAAAGCTGAACAGTCTGGGGGTCAACGCTGCTCCTCGATCGGCTCTGTGATCCTCATTCGCGACATTACCTCTGAAAAAGAAGTGGATCAGATGAAGACTGATTTCATTTCAACAGTTTCTCACGAACTTAGAACGCCGTTAACTTCGGTGTTAGGCTTTGCCAAAATCATCAAAAAGAAACTCGATGAAGTGGTCTTTCCAGCCGTAGTGAGCGAAGACCGAAAAATGCAGCGAACTATCCGTCAGGTTGAGGATAACATTGACATCATTGTGTCAGAAGGAATGCGCCTGACTTCACTAATTAATGATGTGTTAGATATTGCCAAAATGGAAGCAGGCAAAGTCGATTGGAAAATGGAGCTTCTAGATGTGGGCGAAGTCATTGAACGTGCGATCGCAGCCACCTCTGCATTGTTTCAAGCCAAGAATCTTGAGCTGATTCGGCAAATTGAGCCATTGCCGAAAGTGATGGGCGATCACGATCGTATTGTTCAAGTAGTAATCAATCTGATTTCCAATGCTGTCAAATTTACGGATCAGGGCGCTGTTATCTGTAAAGCGATTCGCGTTGAAGATGATGTTTGTATTAGTGTGATTGATTCCGGTACTGGAATTGCGGCGGAAGACCATGAAAAAGTGTTTGAGAAATTTAAGCAAGTTGGTGACACCTTAACCGACAAGCCAACAGGAACAGGATTAGGGTTGCCCATTTGTAAACAGATTGTCGAACACCACAAGGGGAGAATTTGGGTTGAGAGTGAACTCGGAAAAGGTAGCACCTTCTCGTTTACGCTGCCAATTCAAATCGAATCAAACCAGGTTCAAAAAATCGATTTCAGTACGCTGGTGCAGCAGCTTCGAGAACAAGTGATTCACCAGGATTCTGAGTTCCATCGCTCGCATAAAACGATCCTTGTCGTTGATGATGAAGCGCCGATTCGAGAACTATTGCGGCAAAATCTAGAAGCCGAAGACTATCAGATTTTAGAAGCGAAAGATGGTAGGGAAGCGGTCGCGATCGCCAAACAGCACAAGCCACACCTGATCATTCTTGATGTGATGATGCCGGATATGTCAGGCTTCGATGTTGCCGCAGTGCTGAAAAATGACCCGCAAACGATGGGCGTTCCCATCATCATTTTGTCGATCGTAGATGACAAAGAGCGTGGCTTGCAGATTGGAGTCGATCGCTATCTAACCAAGCCTATCAACGCAGAGCTATTGTTACAGGAAGTCGATTCGCTGATTGCTCAAGGAAACTCTCGTCGCAAAGTCCTCGTAGTGGATGAAAATGAATTGGCAACGAAAACCCTGGTCGAAGTGCTACAAGCTCAGGGATTTACTGCGATCGAAGCGTCAAACGATGCAGAATTGATTGAAAAAGCGCTCTCTACTCAGCCCGACACGGTGATTGCAAACGCGAAGTTTTGGGAACATTCAACGGCAGTAAAAACCCTAAAGTTTGAAAAAGGACTTGAAAACGTTTTTCTTCTCTTAATTGCAGACAATCAATCTGATTCAACGTTGCTTTAAGCCACCCTCGATAAGCCTCTCAACTCCTGGAGAAACAACAGCCATGTCACAAAAAATCTTGATCGTTGATGATGAATTTCACATTCGTCTGCTGCTGGAGCAGACTTTAGAAGAGTTAGAAGATCAAGGGATCGAGCTACTGACTGCAACAAATGGGCGCGAAGCACTAGAAATCATCCAAACCGAGCTTCCCCAATTGGTCTTTCTCGATGTCATGATGCCTTACTTAAACGGTTTTGATGTTTGCGCGACTGTTAAACACGAATTGAACGTACAAGATGTCTACATCATTATGCTGACTGCAAAAGGGCAAGAGTTCGATCGACAGAAAGGTATAGAAGTAGGGGCAGACCTATATATGACGAAGCCTTTTGATCCAGACGAAGTGCTTGAGAAGTCAATCCAAATTTTAGGACTATAGCACCATCAAAAAGCCCCTTTGTATCAGGGGCTTTCAGCAATCACTGAATCTACTAATGCAAATAAATTTGAATTCCCACCACGATCGCAACCAATAACACGATTGGAATTCCGATCGCTGCCATTCCGTTATGACTTTTCACAACACGGGCTTCATGGCTAACGACCGCTTTTTTAATCGTCTCGTGCATCTCCTCGCGCAGCTTAGCCATTTCCGACTCTAGACTATCTGTACTGTAGAGTTGCCGCAAGCGATCGAAGGTATCACGAGCCATCACTAAGCTATCTTCAGGACGACGAAATAGAATATCTAAAATTTCGGTGTGACTGAAGACCAGAAGCTTTAAGGGTTCTACAGCTTTAACAGTGGACGATCGGGGCTTGCGATCAATGATTTCAACCTCTCCGAACACTTTACCAACACCCAGAGACTTCGAGACAACATTCCCCGTCTCAGGATAAGTATCAATGATTTCAACTTTACCAGCCTTAATTAGATAGACTGATTCGCTTTCGTCTCCTTCACAGTAAATCGTTTCACCCGGCGAATAGGTGCGCTTTTCCATAATGCTAATTTTCACAGGAGCGATAGTTTCACCGCTATCATTCCCATACTGAGTGCAGGTCTATCGCGACACATCACGATCACAGGAGCATAAATGACGATGGGTATTCGCCAATCCTCGTCGTCTGGTCGGGAGAAACCCGGTACTAAGACGATGGCAGATCTACTGTTTCTTCCAGAACTGGAACGGGGTTTAATGAACTGGCTACTGCGTCAGCGTTCTGCAAGTCTGACCGAGGTTGCGAACTATCTAGCTGAAGATGAAGCGATCGCACGATCGCACCTAGAGAAGCTTGCAGCAGAAGGATTCTTGCAGTCAATAGAAGCCGAAGGACACCTCTGTTATCAGCCTTGTCTCGCTTCAAGACGTGGTCGTCAAGTTCCTTCAACCATTTGGAATGCTCTAGATTCCTAAATTAACTCAAATGTTTCGCCAGGAGTTGCCATGATTACAAATGAGCCGACCGTAGCATCGCCTTCTTCCCAGATTTGGCAGTGGCGCGGCTACCCAATTCGATATCAGACTGCCGGAACTCAAGGTTCGATCGTGCTGCTCATTCATGGATTAGGCGCATCGAGTGATCATTGGCGTAAAAACATTCCAGTTCTAGCGGAAAACCATCGCGTGTATGCGATCGACTTAATTGGCTTTGGTCAGTCTGCTAAACCAAAACCGAGCGAATCGCTGAACTATCGCTTTGAAACTTGGGGACAACAGATTGCTGATTTTTGTCGTGAAGTGATTCAAGCACCCGTTTTTTTAGTGGGAAACTCGATCGGCTGCTTAGTAGCGCTGCAAGCCACGGTGATCAATCCGCAACAAGTGATAGCAGTAGCGCTGTTAGATTGTGCCTTACGCCTGCAACATGAACGCAAGCTCAAGGGAATTCGCCGCCTTACCTTTCCGTGGGTGCAAAAACTCCTGCTGTCTCCAGCGATCGGGCATTTCTTCTTTGCAAAACTGGCTCAACCTCAAGTTATTCGTAAAGCCTTGCTAAAAGCCTATGCTCGACATGAAGCGGTGACAGATGAATTAGTAGAAATCTTGCTGAAGCCTGCTCAAGATCCTGGTGCAGCGGATGTGTTTCTCTCATTTATTACTCACTCCAAGGGTGTGTTGCCCGAAGATTTGCTACCTGAAATTACTTGCCCTGTATTGATGCTCTGGGGAACTGAAGATTCGTTTGAGCCGATCGCGCAGGGTCGAGAATTAGCGAAGTTTCCAGCAGTTAAGGAGTTCATTCCACTCGAAGGCATTGGGCATTGTCCTCAAGATGAAGCACCAGAGCTAGTTAATCCAATTCTGCAAAAATGGCTAGCTCAACACGAACAACCCGAAGCTTCTACGATTTGAAAGGAATAAACAATTCATGCCCACTCACTTTAAAGATCTCAAGAAAAGTCTCAAGGTTTCTCCCTTACTTTTCATCTTCGTAACGATTCTGCTAGATAAGTTAGGGGAAAGTATTCTATTTCCAATTCTGCCATTCTTGCTGGAAAGATTTCGCTCAGATGCACTGACACTAGGATTGTTGACATCCTCATTTGCCTTAGCACAGTTTTTTGCTACGCCTCTGATTGGCTCACTCTCCGATCGCTATGGTCGCCGTCCTGTTCTATTGCTGTGTGTGTTAGGAACTTCTCTTTCCTACTACCTGTTTGGCTTAGCGGGTAGTCTGTGGGTGCTGTTTGTCTCACGCATGATTGATGGTGTAACTGGGGGTGTTGCAGCAACCGCACAAGCTTATATTGCCGATATTTCAACTCCCGCCGATCGCGCTAAAAACTTCGGGCTGACGGGTGCTGCCTTTGGGTTGGGATTTGTGTTAGGACCTGCTTTGGGTGGATCGCTTGCAGGAATTAACCTCAATTTACCTGTCTTTTTTGCGGGCACTGTCGCATTGCTCAATTTCATCTTAGGCTGGGTGAGCCTGCCCGAATCTCTAAAGCCAGAAAACCGTCGTGCTCTGCGCTTAAAAGATTTGAATCCGCTCGGGCAAATCAATGATTTATTTCAGAACGATCGTATCAAAGGGTTTCTTTGGACGACTTTTATTTTCAACTTTGCGTTCTCTGGATTCTCCAGCGTTTTTGTGCTGTTTCTGAGTCGGCGTTTTGGATGGGGGCCTGCTTCGGCGGCGCTTGTGTTTGTCTTTATTGGTGTGTTTTCGACCGTAATTCAAGGTGGACTGATTCGCAAGCTGATTCCTGCGTTTGGTGAAGGAAAGCTAACTTTAGCGGGGTTAGTTGCGTTGGCGATCGGCTTGGGGCTGGTCGGGGTCATTCCATCAGAAACACCAACTCTTTATGTCCTGCTTTATTTAAGCCAAGGATTGTTAGCGCTGGGTGTGGGATTGATTCTGCCCTGTCTTAGAGGACTGATTTCTAATCGCGTTTCTGCTCAAGAACAGGGACGTACCCTTGCGAATGCTCAAGGACTACAGAGTATTGCTTCAATTCTAGGCCCGTTGTGGGCAAGCTGGTGTTTTGATCATGTTGGGATCTTCTCTCCGTTTTGGCTGGGAGCAATTTTCATCCTATTTGCCTTTGGAACAACCTGGATGAATCTACAATCGATGTCCTCCGAGTCTGCAAGTTCATAAGGTTGGCAGCAGCTTAAGCTGCTGCCAACCGTCCATCTTCCATATGAATGATGCGATCGGCAATATCTAAAATTCGGTTATCGTGTGTGACGAGCAGGATTGTACAGCCCTGCTCTTTTGCTAATCGCTGCATGATTTCCACCACATCTCGTCCCGATTTACTGTCTAATGCTGCGGTCGGTTCATCTGCTAGAACCATTTTCGGTTGACTGACCAAGGCACGAGCGATCGCAACTCGCTGTTTCTGTCCACCAGACAAATCATTCGGGTAATAGTTGATTCGATGTCCTAAACCAACGGCGTGTAGCATTGCTACAGAACGATTGATCCGCTCTGTCAGGGTCAGATCTTTGTGCAGGCGCAGAGACATTCCGACATTTTGCTGAGCCGTCAAACAATCCAGTAGATTGTGTGCCTGAAAGATGTATCCAATCTGGCTCCGTACCTGCACCAGTTGTTGTTTACTCGCTCCACAGAGTTCCTGCTCCAAAATTTTCAAACTGCCTTCTTGAACTGATCTCAGTCCGCCCATTAAGCTTAATAGCGTTGTTTTTCCACTTCCAGAAGGGCCTGTCAAAATCACAATTTCACCTGCATGAATCTCCAGATCAATTTCTGAAAGTACGGGTTTTTGGAGTGCGCCCTTACCAAAAGAGTGATTGAGCTGCTTAGCGACAATGACAGGAGCTGGAGACATAACTGATCTCTCTAAAATACATCGGCTGGATCAGCAGACCGCAATTTTCGCACTGCGATCGCGGCTGAAATCAAACACATTAACAGCGTCAGAATGAAAACTTGCAGTGCCACATCAGGACGCATCACGATTGCAACACGAGTTAAAGTTCCAAGCAACCCATACATTCCCACAGAACAAGCAAATCCAGGTAGAAAACCAAGTACACCTAGAACGATCGCTTCTTGAAAAATGATTCCTAACAGTCGCGAATCAGAATAACCGATCGCTTTCAAGGTTGCGTATTCTGGCAGATGATCATTCACGTCGGTGTATAGCACCTGATAAACAATCACAATGCCAACAATGAATCCCATCACTGTGCCGAAATTGAAGATAATTCCAGGCGGTTGTTTCGCCCAGTATCCCTGCTCTAATGCGATAAACTCTTGACGATTTAGAACCTTGATATCTTGCGGCAACAGCTTTTGTAAACCTTGGGCCACAGCGTTAGGATTAGCACCAGGTTCCAGGGTAATCATCCCCAGGTGAACTTCGTCTGCTCCAGCTTGACCAAAGAGCCGTAAGTAGTTGGTATCGCTCATGACGATATGTCCCTGTTTGAACAAACTACTGCCCAGGCTATAAAGCCCCCCAACCGACATTTTTCGCCCACCTACAACACTATTAACCGGATCTCCTTTGCTGAACAGTTCGCCCACAGATCCTAGAGACGGAAGAGATTTGCTATCAAATAGAACTGTATCTTGTTGTGCGATCGTCCCAAGTTGCCCACGAATTTCGGGTAAATCCATTGCCGATCGTGCTGGGTTAAAAGCAATGATATTCACATCTGCAAGTTCTTTGGTCTGTGGATTCACCCAAGAAGTCCGGCTGTAGTAAAGCGGATCAACAGAAGCAATTCCCTGAATTCCATTCGCTCGATATAGTTGCGCTTTGGGAATGGTTTTATTTCCAAGAAACTGACTCGTTCGATTCACCAGAAAGAGATCCCCTTTGAGGTTCTCCTGAATCCGCGATACCCCATCAAACATCGCTGCTCGAAATCCCAACTGCATAAAGATGAGAATGTTAGCAAAGGAGATCCCCGCTAGTCCGACGACTAAACGCACTTTCTGATGGGAAAGCTGCGACCAAGCTAAGGGAGGCTCCTGAGCGAAGCGATTAACCAGTCGTTTGGGAAGAAGAAAGTGCATGGTCGCGGTTAAATGAGTAAGAGATTCCAATCAGTCCAAACGAATTTGAACTCGTACCTGCATATAGGTGAGTTCTGCAACTTTTTTACTATCCTCTGGATCGAGCCGAATTTTGACTTCCACGACTCGCGCATTTTTGTCTGCTGCTGGATCGGTATTCAGCGAATCAGTTTTTTTGATTTGAAGTCCGATCTGTTCAACTGTGCCGCGTAATTGTTGATTAAACCCGCCGTTTTCGCTCGTGATCAGAGCTTGTTGTCCCCGTTTCACTCTGGGAATGTCGGTTTCATATACCTCGGCAACAACATACATCTGATCAGTTTGTCCCAGATCGACGATGCCTTGCTCTGCATTAACCTGCTCCCCAATCTGAGTATTAATTCTTAGAATCTGACCCGCGATCGGAGCGCGGACATACGAATCTCCCAGTTGAGTTTCTGCCTGTTTTTGTTGGGCGATCGCGTACTCTATCTCAGCTTGAGGAACTTGGAGATCGGCTGGACGAACTTCACTTAACGCTTGCAGCTTAGCGGTTTCTTCCTGAATCTGGGCAGATAAAGTCAGCTTTGTTTCTTGCAGTTGTGCTTTTGCCTCTTGCAGTGATGCGGTAGCAGTCTCAAAGCTTCTGCGATCGTTGTCTAAGAGAGAGGTACTGATTGCTCCTTCTTTTTGGAGCTTCTGCGATCGTTCATAACTCGCCTGAGCATTCCGAACTTCAGCTTTAGCACGAGCGACTGCTGCTTGTCTTGCAGCCATTTCGGTATCAAATTGCGCGGTTAACCGTGCGATCGCTGCCTTTTGTGCAGCCAATCCACTGACAGTTGCACTTCCCGCTCTAGTTTGTGCCAGCTTTGCTTGCATTACGGCAACATTTTGTTTCGCTTGTTCGAGTGCTGCTTGTTTCTTATCCAATCCCTGCAAAATCGCAATCACCTGCCCTGCTTGCACTCGATCGCCTTGCTTGACCAGTAGCCGATCCACTCGACTATCCCTTGCATTCACAACAGAGACCTTGATCACAGAGCCTTTCGGTTCAACTCGACCTAAAGCAGTCACAGACTGCACAGGCGCAGGTTGACTCGATAGACCTGCATCCGCATTTTGCTTTACTTTAGACTGAGACAAATACGCTGCACCTAATCCCAGCGACCCGATCGAGAGTGCCCCGATTAGCCCATAGCTAATTGTTTTGAGAGGAATTTGTTTTTGCACGATAGATTCAGCACAGTGGAGGACAATGACAGCAATACCGCAGTGTGAAACAGATCAGGAAGCTTCCATCATCCATCCCATGTCCGAAAACTTCTTCAGCAGTTTTCGATAAGCAATCAATGTCGCATCCGAGGCAACCATTAATTCGGTACTGTTATTGAGCGGTGCAAGCCGAGGGATCTGAGTTTGGACAACGACGTTATCCTCCATGCAAATGCGAGTTCCGACTTGAGTTGTATTTTGATCTAACCAATGGCTCAGCCCAGGAACATGATTGAGAAAGCTGCGAATATTGATCGATTTAACGATCGTCGTGTTTTCATCAACTGGAATATGAGCCAAAATACTTTCAATCTTGAACTGACCAAAATTGACACCGGAATAGGTGATGTTTGGTGGTGCAAAAATGTACTGTTTCCAAGGATCTTGGTCATCGTCCTTCAAGAAAAATCGCATCGGCCCGTTAATGCGGTTAATCTTGATGCCTAAAGTTGCGGATAATCCCCATTCAGTCACTTTCAAGTCATAATCCTCAATCACCGTGTTCTCAGGAGTTTTGCTTTTCCCGACTGACCCCCCGTGCATGAATGGAGCGTGGGAAACATCCAGCGTGTTCTCCATTGTGCGAGTGAAATGAGCGTTAAAGGTATAGACGCTCTGAGCGGGTTCACGAACTGGATTCTCAAACTGTGGGAATGAGGGAAGAGGGGGACGATCGCGTTCCGGTAAGTCACCGACAAATACCCAAATGAATCCGTATTTCTCTTGAACCGGATAAGCCTCTACTTTCGCTCGTTTCGGAATGGGAGTTGAGGCTGGATTTGCCGGAATCTCACGACAGGAGCCGTCTGCTTCATACCTCCAGCCATGATAGGGACAGCGAAGACAATTTCCTTCAACCCATCCACCCGCTAAAGATGCGCCTCGATGGGCACAACGATTGTCAAGCGCGACCACTTTTCCCTGGCTGTCACGATACACCGCCATTTTTCTGCCCATTAATGTAACAAGGGTTGGGCGCTGTGTGATTGCCTTGCTAAATTCAACGGCATACCAGAAATTTTTGAACATCGTTGAGGCTCCTTAAGTCTTCGCAACTTCTACAGGGTGTTCCGATGGCTGAGCGATCGGATGCTCAAACAAACCTGGGTTAGATTCAGGCTCTAAAGTTAATTTGTGCTTTGCTTTAGTGGAGTAATCGCCGATTCCCCAGCCTTTATCTAGGAACTTACGCAGTAGTTTACGATAAGCAACGAGTAGATTATCTGAAGCCACTAAAACTTCTTCGGTTAATCCATAAGGCACAACGCGAGGTTCTTGCGCCTCAATCACCGCTTTGTCTTCCAGATAAGTATCGACTGTATTTTTGATCGAGTTATAGTCTGCCCAAGGTTGTGTGAGAAAGTTGCGGACTCCAATCCACTTCGTTAAGGTTGTGTTTTCGTCAACGGGAATGTTGGTTGCAAAGTAGACATATTGATAGCCACGGAAGTTAAAGTCTAGTGCAATCCGGTTGATGTTTGGTAGATAAACCGTCAAGGTTGCACTGGAGTAAGGACGATCGCGCTTCACAATGTATTTCAGCAGTCCTACTCGCTTGGGTGGCTTAGTGCGAACAGTCGCGCTTGTACTCCATTCCTCGCTCTTGACTTCGTAATCCCAAACCTCTGCATCATCCCGGTTATTAAAAAAAGCAGCATGAACGAAAGGTGCATGGGAAGTATCTAAGCCGCTCTCAATCACGCGAGTGTAGTGAGCATTCCAAACATATTCGCCTTGAACCTGCCGCCAAGCGGGGTCGCCGTACTCTGGAAACGGTGGAATTGGGGGACGCTCTGACTCTGGCGCATCCCCCACAAATATCCAAATAAAACCATACTTTTCCTGCACTGGGTAAGTCCCCACTCGTGCCCGCTTAGGAATCGGCACGTCTGCTTGATTTGCTGGAACTTCGACGCAAGCCCCATCTGATTGATATTTCCAACCATGATAGGGACAGCGCAGACAACCTTCTTCAATCCACCCCCCAGATAGAGCCGCCCCACGATGGGCACAGCGATCGTCGAGAGCAATCACTTGATGATCTGCATCCCGATAGAGAACATAGTGCTGTCCCATCAGCGTGATTTGTTTTGGTTTGGCTGTGACAGCAGCACTGAATTCAACCGCATACCAGAAGTTCTTGAGCACGTGCGATCGCCCCACTCGTTTTGCAAGGTTTAGAGATAGCTCTATGATTCCCAAGCCGATATTAGAGTAACGGTGGTGAGGGATAATTCTCTGAGCAGAATCGGGTACTCTTCATGCAAAGCAAGATTATACAAACACAGAGGCTATGGTTAGAAAAGCTCAACGTCTGCCAGTTGATCAAACCGGCAAGGAAAAAATTAACGAGTTTCGTCAAGAACTAAATCAGAAGCTTGAAGATGCGATCGAGCATCACGAATTCAAGATGGTTTACATTGGGTTTGCAACACTTTTTGCGTTTGCGGGTGTCATTTATCTTGCAGTTAAGGTTCCGCTTCCCTTCTTTCATTAGTCGTTCTTTAACACGATGAGGGATGGACAAACCTAGAGGAACTAGGCAACTGGTGCGAGCAAAAGGCGAATAAGCCACTTAATGCTAAAGCGCTTTAGCATTCGCCAAGCGCTTGGCGTATGAATAAGAGCCCAAATGGTTCGATAAATTGGAACCAACATTGTCGCGATCAATTGACAAAGCAAAAACCATTCTCTTTCTTGTTGAGCGATCGGATAAATAGGTCTATTCATCTAATAAAATAATTTAGTGAGTAGAAATCATAGCGTTAGGCAGTAGGATTAGAAATGCAAAAAGAGTAATCGTATCTGTGACTATGCCGAATGCTACTGTGATTGGGTTGGGGAAATCTGGCAACGCCGCCGCCCGACTTCTCAAACGCCAGGGATGGCAAGTCACCATTAGCGATCGCGGTGCTTCCGATACCCTCCAATCGCAACAACAAGAACTGATCGCAGAAGGAATCGATGTGCGTTTGGGCGACAACTTCGATCCTGAATTAGTGCAACCAGATTTAATTGTGGTGAGTCCGGGTGTACCGTGGGATGTGCCGAGTTTAGCCAAGGCTCAATCGATGAATATTGAAACGATCGGCGAAATGGAGCTTGCCTGGAGGGCATTAAGCTATGCTCCCTGGGTAGCAATTACCGGAACGAATGGCAAAACTACGACAACAGCTTTAACTGCGGCAATCTTTCAGAAAGCGGGATATCATGCACCTGCATTCGGCAACATTGGCTATGCTGCTTGTGAAGTCGCATTGTTAGATCAAAAGATTGATTGGGCTATCGCAGAAATTAGTAGCTATCAGATTGAATCATCGCTCTCGATCACGCCTGAAATTGCTATCTGGACAACGTTTACACCCGATCATCTCAGTCGCCACAAAACCTTAGAGAACTATTTCAACATTAAAGCGAGCCTACTGAATCAATCAAAGCAACAGATTTTTAACGGGGATGATCCTTATCTACGGAACATCGGACAACAGCAAACCTATCCGATTCAAGAGAATGCTTGCTGGACGAGTGTAACCGGTAAGTCTGAACTGATAGGAAATCCAGCGTTCGGAGCTTACATTGAAGAGGCATGGGCGATCGTCCAAGGAGAAAAGATTGTTCGGGCGGATGCGCTAAGAATGCCGGGAGCGCACAATTTGCAGAATCTATTGATGTCTGTAGCAGCCGCACATTTCGCAGGAATTGATAAAGATGCGATCGCTCAAGCTGTTGCAGAGTTTCCAGGCGTTCCACATCGATTAGAGCGAATTTGCACTTGGCAGGGAATCGAGTTTATCAACGATAGTAAAGCGACTAACTATGATGCCGCAGAAGTTGGACTTGTCGCGGTCGAAGCTCCAGTGATTCTGATTGCAGGCGGAGAGCCTAAAATTGGTGAGGATCAAGCTTGGCTCAATGCAATTCAATCGAAAGCTGCATTTGTGCTGTTGATTGGCGAAGCTGCTCCGACCTTTGGAAAACGGCTTGAAGAGATTGGTTACTCGAACTATGAAGATGTTGGAACAATGGAACGGGCGGTAGCGCGATCGACCACCCTTGCAAAACAATATTCTGCGAAAGTTGTCCTTCTATCTCCCGCTTGTGCCAGCTTTGATCAATATCAGAACTTTGAGCAACGGGGCGATCATTTTCGTCAGCTTTGTTTAGAACAGTGTTCTGAGTAAAATCTGAGCAGATTTCAGCGATCGTTCGCATATCATAGCAGTCCTCGTTTTTTTAACTTAGACATCGCATCTTCAGCCGCTTGCTTTTCTGCATCCTTTTTACTGCGACCTTTACCCTCACCATAAAGTTTTTCACCCACATACACTCTAGAAACGAACACTGGAGCATGATCGGCTCCACCTAACTTCTCTGTTACATACTTTGGTGGAGCCGCAGCACCATTTGCCTGCGCGAACTCCTGAAACTTATTCTTTGAGTCCACGTTTGAGCGAACTACCATCGCTTCTTGGGGCACAGTGTCAAATAGCTCTGTCACCAAAGGACGTAGCGCTTCAATATCGCGATTGTGATCTAAGTAATAAGCTCCCACCACTGCCTCAAAAGTGCTGCTCAGAAGATTTGAATTCTGATAACCGCCGTCACGAATTGCGCCTTGTCCAAGCCTCATTCTGGAATTTAATCCAATTTCAGTCGCGAACTTAGCAAGTTGCCTTTCGTCTACGAGTGCTGCTCGTCGTCGCGTCATTTCATCTTCTCCCATTTCGGGATAAAGCTGATAAAGGTAGTCGCCACTGATGAAATTGAGAATGGCATCGCCCAGAAATTCTAGACGCTCGTTATCTCCATCTCCTCTAGGATTTTCATTCACATAGGAACGGTGAGTGAGAGAGCGACGTAGAAGCTTTTCGTCTTTGAACATCAAGAGTTTGTGCATCTTTTCCTCGCTACGTTGATTGAAAGCTGAAAAGTCGGGGGATAAAGGCTATTGCCACAACCGTTGTTACAGTCAAAACAAGCCAGTTCTACACCGATTTTGCGGCAAAATGTTAGCCTAGAAGGGATTTTAGATTGCGAAACTCCGATGAACAAAGTTGTGGTAGGACTCTCTGGGGGAGTCGATAGTTCGGTTGCGGCTGCCACGTTGCATGATCAAGGCTATGAAGTCGTGGGCTTGACCCTTTGGTTGATGAAAGGGAAGGGACAGTGCTGCTCTGAAGGCATGATCGATGCGGCTAAACTTTGTGAGGAGTTGGACATTCCACATCACATTGTCGATAGCCGTGATGTATTTCAGGAAAATATTATCGATTACCTGGTGACAGGCTACGGAGAAGGAATTACGCCGTTGCCCTGTTCGCAGTGCAATAAAGCGGTGAAGTTTACCCCGATGCTGAACTATGCGCGGGAAACGTTGGGGATTGATAAAATCGCCACCGGTCACTATGCGCGCATTCGGGTTGAAAATGGGCGGTATCAACTGTTGAGAGCGATCGATCGATCTAAAGATCAATCTTATTTCTTGTATGACCTGGATCAAGAAGTTCTGTCGCGGGTGCTCTTTCCGCTCGGTGAAAAACACAAAACCGAAACCCGCCAAATTGCTGCTGCGTTTGGATTGCACACCGCAGACAAGCCCGAAAGCCAAGATCTGTGTTTAGTCGAAGCGAACGGTTCAATGCAAGCGTTTCTTGATAAATACATCACGCCGCACAAAGGCGAAATTGTCGATCGCGCTGGTAAAGTTCTCGGTCAGCATGAGGGCGTGCATCACTATACGATCGGGCAGCGTAAAGGGTTAGGAATCGCTCACACAGAGCCGCTTTATGTGATTGGTTTAGATGCGGCTCGCAATCGGGTGATTGTGGGTGAGCGATCGGAAGCGCAGAACCCCGAATGTACGGTGGGACGGATTAACTGGGTGTCGATCACACAACCGACCGCACCGATCAAAGCCGATGTACAGATTCGGTATCGATCGATAGCGACTCCTGCAACAGTGATTCCGATCGAAGATAATCGGGTGCGGATTGTGTTTGATGAGCCGCAGTTTAGTATCACACCCGGACAAGCCGCCGTTTGGTATGACGGAGAGGTGCTACTTGGGGGCGGAATTATTGAGCGGGGGTGAGGCAATTGCGCCAAGCGGAACATCTCGGACTGAGAAGTTCTGCCAGCCCTTGCCGTCAAAGTGCCACCATTCGGTCGAGAGTGGGATGAATCCTGCTCTCACCATTGCATTTTCTAGCAGTTGTCGATTTTTCAGCACTGATGCGGGTAAATCAGTGTAACTCCGGCTGGCGCGTTCTGTGAAATCATCAAATTGAGTCGGCATGGGAAGTTCTTTTCCAGTGCGATCGATCAGTGTGACATCGACGGCAGCTCCTCGATTATGCCGTGATCCTTTGGCGGGATTGGCGACATATCGCTCGTCGGGAACAATTTCCCACAGGCGTTTTTGAATCGATAACGGGCGGTAACAATCGTATACTTTCAGTCCAAGCCCTTCTTTTTCTAAGTTTGTTTGCACTTGCGATAACTGTTGTGCAACCGAAGCGCGTAGAATACATCTCGCTTGGGGATAAAGCTTCCGTTTGACAAAATTGTTAGTGGTGGCGTAACGAATATCGAGCGCGATCCGGGGGTTGATCGATCGAATATCGACAAACACAGCGGGATTTAGTTCAGTTGCATTCATCGGGCTGTGAATGAGCAAGGCGCACATAAGCGCGATCGAGAACGCGAGAACAGACCGAATCTGGGAAGAAGAGGGTTGCATTTCAATTTAAGCCAATGAGTTTTGTTGAAAAAACGGACTTGAGCTTTGGGCACTTTGTTCACTCCGGTAATCTGTGGTAAGGTAATCAAAACCTTGCTTGTTGCACAATATTTTCAATTACCATGCTGCTGTCTTCGAGAATCAATGTTTGGCATATGGTTCCGATCGCCCTTGGGTTACATGGACTGATGTTTATTGTTCCGGTTCCTTCCCAAGATGCGATCGTAGAGCGGCAAAATCCTAAAACGGTAAGGGTTGCCAATGTGCCCAATCCTTCTTCCAAGGCAACAACGCCGCCGACTCCCAAAGCAAAGGCTTCTCCCAAGCCTACTCCGCCACTGTTGGTGAAGCCTCGTGTAGTTGAACCTCCTGTAACTCTTTCTCAACCTAAGCCAAGTGCCTCGACTCCTATCGTTGCG
The DNA here is from genome assembly GCA_014695195.1 of Cyanobacteria bacterium FACHB-DQ100. Classification (NCBI taxonomy): domain Bacteria; kingdom Bacillati; phylum Cyanobacteriota; species Cyanobacteria bacterium FACHB-DQ100. The sequence continues at coordinate 126,667 of JACJNW010000019.1, forward strand.
ACTCCGACCCCCTCTCCAGTTGTGTCACCCTCTCCAGTGGTATCACCCTCTCCAGCGCCAACGACTTCTCCGACCCCAACGCCGTCCCCCTCGCCTAAAGACGCTTTACAGCTCGATGGTGCAACTCCGGGCTGTGATGGGCGCGAAGGATGCTGGGAAATTGCTGAAACACAGGGGAGAATGATATCGAAAACGCTAGAGAAGCAGCTACAAGACCAGGGCTATCAAGTGACTGAGAAAGATATCAACGAAGATGTAGGAATGCGAGTGTATCAAGTTGAGAAATCAGGAACTCAGCCGTATTATCTGCATTTTATCTGGAGCGATCGCGGAACCGCTTATGTTCGTCACGCTCAAATTCTCAGCCGTAGCGAACTCGAAGCGATCGCAAATCTCTAGTACGTGCGCCCTTTCCATGCACCGCCCTGTCCTTGCCAATGTTTGACAGCAGAATCGATCGTCATGAGTAGATAGAGAAATGCGATCGCAGGTAAGCAAAACGCATACCAAAATGAACAGCGATAAAACTGCACGATTGGAAAGTAAGCCAGAGTCATTAATGCGTAAGTTAATAAGCTAATTGAATTTCCGGTTAATATTCCAATTACGGGAGAGAGATAAACAATAAACATTCCGGATACTGCACCCATTAATAGCAGAGGAGAATAATTTAGTTGGGTATAAGCAGTACGAGAGACCATGTTCCAGATCGTACCGAGTGAATCGTAGGGACGTAAACTGATTGTCGTTGGAGTCAATCCGAGCCAGATTCTTTTAGAACCCGTCGATTTAATCGCATCCGCTAAGGCACAATCATCAATTAACGCTTGCCGAATTGCCGCGACACCGCCAATTCGAATCAATGCCTCACATCGAATGAGACTACATCCGCCTGCCGCAGCCGCTAACGATCGACCCGGATCATTTGCCCAACGAAACGGATATAGCTTAGCGAAAAAGAACACAAATGCTGGAATCAGTAACTTCTCCCAAAAACTCACACAGCGTAATCGCACCATGAGCGATACTAACTCGCGATCGTCTGCGATCGCATGACTCACCAGATCTCGCAAATTGTTCTGATCATGCTCAATATCTGCGTCCGTCAACAAAAAATAATCCGGCTGCAACTCCATGCCTTTTTGAATGCCCTGTTCCAACGCCCACAGTTTTCCTGTCCAACCTGCGGGTAGGGGTTGCGCTGAGAGAATCTGTAGCTGAGCGGCTTTTCCGAGCGATTCGGCTGTTTCCTTGGCGACTTCTGCGGTTCCGTCGGTGCTGTGATCGTCTACTAGAATGATTTGGAGCGAACCAGAATAGGATTGTGTGAGCAACGATCGCAAAGTAATCGACAGCAAATCCGCTTCATTTCGGGCTGGAATTACGACGCAAACCGAAGCGCTTTCTAGCTCTCCATCGGGCAGGCGTTGATCCATTCGCCAAAACTGCCCCCGGAATCCTAGCAAATAGATCCAAATTAATAAACTTACGATCGACAGCCCAAGAATGATTTCGCTCATGTCACAATCACGATAAATGCTTTAATTACACGGGGAGCGATCGCAATGGCTTTCATTCGCGTTGATGAAAACATCACTGTGAACACCCAGTACATCGTAAAAGTAAAGTGGAAACTTAATGCTGAAAATGATGAACTCTCAGGATCAATTTTCCTAACAGGTGGCGACAAGAACGAAGTGGTTGCGATCAAAGGTGCAGCCGCTTATAAATTGTGGGATATTCTTCATGCGCGTGAGGATTTGCCCCGAAATAAAAATAGCGAAGCGAGCGCAGAATGGCAGCATAGCCGTAGAGGTTGGTAATGTTTGGGTGTGAGGAGAATTTGGCATGCAGGAACGATCGCTCTTAACCGCAATTGAAGCAAGTCAGCAGTATCTTTTATCGCTGCAAAAACCAGAAGGATACTGGTGGGCAGAGCTTGAATCGAATGTGACGATCACGGCTGAGACCATTTTGCTGCACAAGATTTGGGGAACCGATCAAGCACGACCGCTGCACAAAGCCGAGGACTATTTACGATCGCAGCAGCGTGATCATGGCGGTTGGGAATTGTATTACAACGATGGCGGCGATCTGAGTACAACGGTTGAAGCGTATATGGCGCTACGGCTGCTTGGGGTTGCGGCGGCTGATCCGGCATTGGTCAGAGCCAAAGAATTTATCCTGGCGCGGGGCGGAATTACCAAAACGCGGATTTTTACCAAGTTTCATTTGGCGCTGATTGGGTGTTTTGATTGGCGCGGTATTCCTTCGCTGCCGCCTTGGATTATGTTTTTACCCTCGCTGAAAGTGGAAATCCCGAATCCGTTTGGTACAGAGCCGCTTTTTTCAGGACATACCTTCAGCATTTATGAGATGTCGAGTTGGGCGCGAGGCAGTACCGTTCCGTTGTTGATCGCGTTCGATCGCAAGCCCGTTTTCATTACCAATCCAGCCATTACGCTCGATGAACTCTACACCGAGGGCGTACATAATGCGGTGTATGAGTTGCCGAGAAAATCGGATTGGACAGACTTATTTTTGGATCTCGATCGAGCGTTCAAGTTTGCTGAAGAGTTGAATTTCATGCCGCTACGCGAGGAAGGCATCAAAGCGGCAGAAAAATGGATTCTTGAACGCCAAGAAGCCACTGGAGATTGGGGTGGGATTATTCCCGCGATGATCAATTCGCTGCTGGCATTGCGCTGTTTAGGGTACAACGCGAATGATCCGTTTGTGGCACGGGGATTAAAGGCGATCGACAATTTCGCGATCGAAGAAGAGAATAGTTATCGGATTCAGCCTTGTGTGTCTCCGGTTTGGGATACGGGACTGGTGATTCGATCGCTGGTTGAATCCGGTGTGTCTCCGTCTGATCCGGCATTAACCAAAGCGGGTGAATGGCTTTTAGACAAACAGATTCTCAGCTACGGAGATTGGGCGGTTAAAAACACCGAAGGAAAACCCGGAGCGTGGGCGTTTGAGTTCGAGAATCGCTTTTACCCGGATGTTGATGATTCGGCAGTCATCGTGATGGCGCTGGATCTGCTTCAGATGCCGGATGAAGCTTTGAAGCAACAAGCGATCGTGCGGTGTGTGAATTGGATTAGCACGATGCAGTGTAAGCCCGGAGGCTGGGCAGCGTTTGATCTCGATAACGATCAAGACTGGCTAAACGCGATGCCTTACGGGGATCTTAAAGCCATGATTGATCCGAATACTGCGGATGTGACGGCTCGTGTTTTAGAGATGTTCGGTCAGCTTCAAACCGGAGATGCCAAACGTTGTGCAACTTTAACACCGGAAAGAATCGATCGTGCTTTAGCGTACTTGATGCGCGAACAGGAAGCGGACGGCTCTTGGTTTGGGCGCTGGGGTGTGAATTACATTTACGGAACGAGTGGCGTTTTAGTGGCATTGTCGAAGGCGGCTCCGAAGTCACATCGAACCAGCATTCGACGGGGAGCGACTTGGCTTGTGCGATCGCAAAATCCTGATGGCGGCTGGGGTGAAACTTGCGAAAGCTACAAAAATCCAGCGCTCAAAGGGAAAGGCGACAGTACCGCATCTCAAACCGCTTGGGCAGTGATTGGATTGTTGGCGGCGGGAGATGCCACTGGGGATTATGAGTGGGACGCGATCGACAAAGGAATCGCTTATCTGATTGAGACTCAGAAAGATGGCGCGTGGAATGAAGACTGCTTTACAGGTACAGGATTTCCAGGACATTTTTATCTGAAGTATCACCTGTATCAGCAGCATTTTTCGCTGACAGCTTTGGGGCGATATCAGATGAGTTTGCAGCAGCGATCGGCGTTGAAAGTGCCGTTGAATCTGAAGGTGAGAGAAGTCGTTCTGGAATCGGGAGAGGCTTAGAGAAGGGCGATCGATAGAACGGATTTGCTCCGTTTTAGGTAGTTCTTGCCTCCTAAATCCCCCACAAGTGGGGGACTTTGAGAAGAAATCTGATCAGCTTTGGAAGCAGACTTGTCATCAATTTTCATTTAGGTTCTTCTCAAGAGTGTTAACACAATTTCAGGGTTGCATATTACTTCAAAGTTCCCCATTCATGGGGGATCTAGGGGGTTGAAGCTGTCCAAAACGAAGCGAAAAACTTATGTCAAAGTTCCACTAAAGCAACGCAGTACAATTCAACGATCGCACCTCCATCGCGTCCGAGATATAGCACGATCCGCCAAATCGGTTGAGAATTGGGCGGATTTTCTCGATCGCATCCTTCAACTGTTCTGGCGCACAAAACGCAATAATATACGCCATTTCAATCATTTCGTCGCTTCCAGAAACCCCGCTACTTTCAAGATTGCGGAACACAGTATAGCGATCAATTTCGGATTGCTTCAGGCTATTGAGAATTTTTGGAAGCTCGATCGAATCTGAGATGATTTCAATCCGTTTAACAGCGTGCATAACTTTACCAAAGAAGAGTAATTCCGTATTCGTACAATGGAATTCCGATCAGAATATTGAACGGAAACGTGACCGCAAGCGCTGCAGAAATATAAAAGCTAGGATTAGCTTCTGGAACCGTTAAACGCATCGCTGCGGGAACCGCAATATAAGACGCACTTGCACATAACACCGCAAACAAAAGTGCATCCCCCGAAGACAGCGAGATCGCTTTTGCGAGAAAGATGGCGATCGTCGCATTTAGCATCGGGATCAACACCCCAAACGACACCAAAAACGTCCCAGTTTTCTGTAGTTCTTGAATTCGCTTTGCCGCGACCAGTCCCATATCTAGCAAGAAGAAGGTCAGCACTCCGTAAAACATATCTTGCGTAAACGGTTTCAACGTCTGCCAGCCATGCTCTCCAGTGATAAAACCGATCGCTACACTCCCCACCAACAGAAACACCGAACCGTTAAAAAATGCTTCTCGCAGCACCTCCGACCATTGAATCGGCTCATCACTAGCACGATCGGTAAACACATTCACCAAAATTAAGCCAATAATGATCGCAGGTGACTCCATGAGCGCCAATGCTGCGACCATGTAACCGTTATAAGCAATCTGAAGCTGATCGAGAAATGATCCAGCCGTAATAAACGTCACCGCACTGATTGATCCGTAAGTCGCCGCGAGCGCTGCTGAATTATAGGGATCTAAGCGCGATCGCAAAATGAAAAACGTATAGATTGGAACAGCAATCGCCATTACGATCGCAGCGCTCAACGTCACGATAACCGCTTGGCTAATCCCGCTCCGCGCCAGCTCTACGCCACCTTTAAACCCGATCGACAGTAGCAAATACAGCGAAAACAACTTCGGAATGGGTGCGGGAATATCAAGATCCGATTTCACCAAAACCGCCAGCATTCCTAGAAAAAAGAACAACACAGGCGGATTCAGAAAGTTAGAAACGATCAGGGTAAAGTCCATTCACAGAAAAAATAACGTTACCTTCCATTCAAACGGGGAATGGCGATCGAGGCAAGAACGCACAATCTTTACGACTTCTTGACCAGAGCTTAACCCGCTTTCAGAAAACAGTGGGTACGATCGCGCCTGTAGCTAACCCCCTGGAGCTTCTGATTATGACAAAAACTCTGGATCAATCGAACGATCGTGCCACTAAATCGGGTACAGAAAATTCTCCGAATAGCCCATCCTTTAACTTTGAGCTTTGGGCAAAACAATTGCGTCCTCAACTTCTAGCGTCTTTGTACAAACATAAATAGTACAAAACACAAATAGAACTGATGCTGAGCTAACGTCCGGCTTTGAGAGTTTGCTCAGCAGTCAATTGCAGGGTTGAGAATGCGGGAGAAACGATCGTATCGGTATGTTTGAACTTCCCTACTTCCCGATAACGATCGTTCTCAAGTTGCAGCACTGTAATTATTGATTGCGCTGGATCAATCAGCCAATATTCAGAAATACCACGCTCAGCGTACTCTTTGCGCTTATCAACGTAATCGCGCTCTCTAGATTGCTGATCGCTGCTTGAAACAACCTCGACCACGAGCAAAGGAGGCGGCATTTCAGGTCTCAACACATTTCCTCCGGCAAGAATTGCAACGGCAGATTCTTCGGTATGAACAATTAAGTCAGGTTGTCGCGCTGTTACCTTGGTAGAACGGGTAGCAATCTGATGCCCGATTGCTACCCGATAAGAGGGAATTCCCCATTTCTAAAAACCTGGCAAAAAGAAAGCTTGCAATCACAACGTTGAGTGGATTCTCCGGAGCCATTGCTACTAATTCTCCGTTTACTAACTCATAGCGAGTATCAGTTCCGTCGTCATAGTTAAGGTATTCCTCAAAAGTTCCAAACCGCCGCTTTGCCTGCGTCATGAGAATTCGCCTCCCAACTGCGTCAAGAACTGCATTGCTTTTGCCACTGAACTTGCACAATCGTAAGGGGAAGTCTCATAGAACGATCGCCAAGCAGAGCTTTTGTATTCATCATAGCGATCGCGATGCTCTGGATGTCGATCAAGCCATGCCAACCGCACCGCGTGACCAATTAGAACATCCATCACAATGTATTCTTCGACTTTGAACTCTGGGTTACGTTGTGCGATCGCTGAAAGTTCCATCAAAGCTTCCACATTCGCCTGACGATATTCGGGAGCTTGAATTTTGTTGAGCAGATGTTCGATTTTTAGTGCAAAGTTTTTCTCACCTGCGGTCATTTCGGTCGTAAGAAATTCACTCTCAAGCCGATTCCGCCGTTCTAGTTTGTCTCCGATAACTAACCCCTGACAGTGATGTAGCAGCTTCCATACGCTTGGGTAGAAGTCTTTGGGAACGCGATTGAGTGCCCCATCCACTTGACGTTTACGCCACCAGTTTTGGGCACTGGGTTCGATTTCGGTTTTATCAACCAGAATCACCCAATCGATCGCGCTGTTAGGCAATTTCACTTTCAGCGATTCTTGTTTCAGCAGCGCTTTGTTTAGATCGGCATAACCGACCACAATCTCACGCAGTCGAGTTTTAATTTCAAACGGACTTAAGCTCATCAGTTTCTCGTAAGCTTCATCCTGAGTCAGTTCTAACTCTTGCGCCAAATCGGTTGTAATCAACAAAATTAGATAGCCGACTCGTAAGGTTAACAGTCCCTGGAATAGTTTCGGTTCTGCTTTGATCAATAAGCTGAGATAGATAATTACTTCCTGAGTCAGTACCCGATCGCGGATATCTTCGCGGCAGAACTCACGAATCTTTTCTAAGACCTCCGTGTGTGGTAGCGGCTGCATAATCAATGAGTCTTCGCTGTAGGCACGTCCGATCGCAATCTGTTTCTGTCTCACTAAGATATCTGTGACAGCATCCGACAAGCCCACATCAATCTTATCGAGTAATCCTGCACATCGCCGTAAGATGCTCCAATACGGCGATCTCGTAGAATCCCCCTTACTTGCTTTCGTGTATAGTTCATTCAGCAAGTCTCGAACTGTCACTGATGACTGTGCCCCCGCAAATCCGGTTTCAAAGTTCAGTCCTTCTAGCCGCGCCAATGTTCCTAGTAGTTCAACTTGCTCATAAAGGTTCTGTGACGCTCGTAAGCTCTCCAACAGCACTTGAACATCAGTTTCATACTCTAGTTTGAATTCCTGCGCAATGCTCAATGGATGGGTACGATCGGGTTCAAATGCCAGGAAATAGCGAGACACACCCACTTCAGCGACTGATTTTGATTCAAACTGAAAGCCATGCAGCCAATCAATCCGCTCAGTTCCTGCTGTTCTGACAAACTGTTTAAGCTGACCCAACTGAACCGGAATGTCTCCGCATCGCCCCGCTTGAAGTTCTTGCACCAAATCTAACAATGCTTCTCGACCGAGTTCATACATTTCATGCGTTAGCAACAAGGTGACGATCGGGCGACCCACTTGTTGCCAATGTCGATGAATGTAGGCTAAATCGCTTTTGATGTTTGATACTAAAAAGTGATAGTCCAACGTTAGATAAAACCGTTCCGGCTCAAGAAACGAAGGCAGGACTACGATCGTTTCTCCTTGAATGCGATACACCCGTGCAGTGGTGAGACTCCGCATTCGTCGCTGCGGTCGTCCGGTCAGCGCCAATTTTTCGTTGCGTCCCACCTGGGTATAAGCAGCAGCCAATTCGCGTGCATGACGGACTTGAATTGGTTCCACCTGTTCGAGCGTTTGTGTGGTCACATTGTTTGCTGCAAGTTTAGCCTGTAGCGTTTCATCCTCTGCTAACAGTGCAATCTGAATCGTTGCTTTTCGGCGTTGTCCTCGACGTAAATAGCGCCCACAGGGATCAATATCTCCAACGGAAATCAATCCTTCATGCAGCATTTTCGCTAGCATGTACAAACTCTGTGCCCAAACTAGGGGAATGTTTTCATTGGGAATGCGAGTTTGACTATGAGGATTCGCTTTTTCGGCTGCGATCGCGCTCTCCGGCACAATGAATAGTTCAGGCAATAGTTTCACTCCATCTCGCTCGACCGTCAGCGCATCTAAACGATCGAGATAGTCTTGTGCCTGAACGCGATCGCCCCGAAAAATGCCATCTAACGCAAGATAGGTAAAGAATAAGGGCCATTCACACTCGACATGTTCAAACTGCTTCAGTTCAAACGGCTCATAGTGCAATCGTGTGGTGTCTTCGATCACGGTTTGATGTCCGTCGCGCAAGAAGCGCTTACAGCCATAGCGACCTTGCAGCAGATCGATGATCTTATCGCGGGTGCGATCGACTAGTTCGATATCCTCAACTGCAAACGCAGGAAACCCGATCGCGCTGAGCAATGCAGCATCGACTTCTTTAGAGCTTGATTCGCGTGGCAGCAATGATTCTAGCGTTGTCCGACAGCGAGCAATCTCATCCGGCAGCACATGAATCACTGAACTCTGTCCGCCCTGTGTTCCAAACAGATTCAGCCCATTCATCGCTTCGAGTGCCGCTTTTGCCATGCCGACAGAGCTGCCGTTCAGTTCGGGATTGCCGTGATTGATCTTGTTACCGCGCTCCCAAATTCCATAGTCAGGCGTGCGATAAGTCCGACCAATGTAGTACACCAGGTTTTGCACAAAGTTCACTTCATCACAGGTGTAAACAATGGACAATCCCGAAGTGGTCATCTGCGCCAACATCAATAGAAATACTGAAGTTGCATCTAGCTGCAAATGTCCCCATTCATCGTCACCGACTACCGTTGATCCGGTTGCAGTGTCATATTTTGCATGGAGGGCATCTAACGGATTCTGATTATGTTTGAACTTCTCAACCTTTTGCGCTTGCTGCATCATCGAAAACAACAATCCGCGCATCAACTTGACGACGCTATGTTCTAGCTCATAGGTGCGTCCACGATCGTCATCAAGTTTTCGATAAGCTAATGCCAACCCCCAAACTGCCAGAATGCTATACACATTGTCCCGCACCCAAGCATCGGTGTAGTCTCCGTGAGCGTTCACGGCGGTACTGGCGGGAAGCAGTCCAGAAATTGGGTTCTGACGACTCAAGATAATCGATCGCACTTCTTCGTAATAGCGATCGAGCCGATTCGCGAGGTCAATTGCTGGAGTTGCCATAGGATCAGGGTAGGGAGTTAGGGGTTTACAAGCGCATCAGCGCTTGAATCAAAGATCTTAACCGAAGTTGCTATGATTCGCTCATCGAAAGAATGGGACAAAATGAACAACGCTGATCAACGCAATCAAATTGCCCCTCAGGCAACCGTTAAAGCTTAGATTCAGCGTAATCGGGAATTACAGGAACAATTCAACAGGGTTATCAATGACACACGATCGCCCCGCACCGAGTTTCTCAAGCGGCAGCGAAACGAAGATCAGGAATAGCCGATCGTTGATCCCGGTAGTCTCATCACCGATCGATATCGCACTTCAGTTTCTGCAACAGAGATCGATTTGCGTTGTGTTGTCCATTCACTACGATCAAACAGTTTTTCTCTCAATTCGTTCACATTCACATTGCAGATTGCATGATCAGAAATGACTTGCCGACCATTCACCCAAACATAACTTACAACATTTACAGGGCGACCGAGAATCAGTAAGCCGATCGGATCAGTTCGCGGTAACAAGGACAACGATTTCAGGTCGTACATTACCAAATCTGCTTTCTTGCCAACCGTCAAAGATCCAAATTGATCTGCGCGATCCAAGCCTGTTGCACCGCCTAGGGATGCCATTTCCACAGATTGTCGAGGAGTAATCCAGTGATGATAATCAAAGTCTGTGACTGAATGCAAAATTGACCCAATTTTAATCGCTTCGAGTAAATCTTGAGAATCATTACTTGCAGCACCATCACACCCAAATGTAACATTCACTCCTGCTTGACGGTACTTCAGAATTGGAGCGATCCCACTTCCTAAGCGTAAGTTGCTCAATGGATTGTGAACTACGGTCGATCTCGTTTCTGCCATGATCTCAATATCTTGGTCATCGAGCCAAACACAATGTGCTAGGGAAGTTTTCTCACTCAAAAATCCAATCTCTTTAAGATGTTGAACAGCACTACACCCATACTTTTCTTCAGCCAGCATCTTTTGGGCTTTGGTTTCGAGTAGATGAGCATGGCGACTCAGGTTGTATCGATCGCTGAGTTCAATACAGCCTTCAAACAACGCATCCGAGCAAAGCTGAATTCCAGTCGGCGCAGCGACAACTTCAATTCCTTGATCCGGACGATGAAACTGGTAAATTGCTGCTTGAAGAAGTTCAAGCACTGCCTGAGTCGGCTGTTCAAAGTTGCTATGTCTTACTTCATCACCACCAGTCGGAATGCCTGCGCTCAACGCCTCATCCTGAATCAACGGCGCGATGAAGGCTCGAATGCCCACTTCCCGATAACCTCGATCGACCGCAGCAATGGTTTCGATTTCTTTTCCTGGAATCAGCACCAAATGATCGACAACACTCGTTCCACCGGTCATGAGAGTTTCGATCGCGGTGCCCACTGCACTGAGATAAGCTTGCTCCGGGTCGAGCGGTGTAGTTTCGTAGAGTTCTGCGATCCAGAGTTCGAGCGGCACAGGCGGAATCAATCCACGCTGCCACATTTCCGAGGAGTGGGTATGAGCATTCACAAATCCAGGCAGTAAAAGCTGATTCGTGCCATCGATCGCAGTTCCAATCACCGCTAAGTTAGGCGCGATCGCAACAATGCGATCATCTTGGATTTGCACATCGACTGTTTTATACCCCTCACCCTCTGCAATCAAAACATTCTGAATCGTAAAACTCATAGATCGATGCCTACTCAATACATAGCAGCCTAAGCTATTAAACTCGATTTCGGAGTTGTTGAATCCACAATTTTGGGTGGTCGTCCGATCGCACCTTAAAGCTGCTCATCGATAACAAAAGCGGCACACCTCCCACTTTAGCGCTCATCAATAGATGCAGTGCTAAACAGACAAGCATCGTTGCCCAAGCAGTGAGATGTAAGGAATAAGCCAAATGATGCAGTTCACCTGTGGGCAACCAAGTTTCATCCATTAGTTTTCCGCTAATTGCAGCAAATACGATCGCAAGCAACATTACTGTATTTGTTAGCCGTTGTAGACTAATCCACCAAATTGGCTTTCCAATGTTCGACAATTGTGCGATCGAGTCTTTTTGAACTAATTTCTTTCGACCGCACCAAAGACTATAAATCACAAATAACGGTGCAAATAGAAAAAACGTCAGTCCGATCGTGCCGTGGTAGTCAATGATCGGATTGATTCTGGGTAAGGGAACCTTTCCAAAGCGTCCATCAAATGTGTCATACACCCAATACCCGCTGATCAATGCCGCAATCACCAACAGTGCATTGACTCCGTGCAGAAAGCGCAGCAGTGAAGGTTGATAAGGTTTAGTGCGTGACATAATTCTGTTCTTAGATTGTTCTCTTACTGATATAGCTTAAATTTTTTAAAAATTTGGAACTTATGTGTTGAATTTTTTACGATCGTAAAGTGAGTATTCGATAACATTTTGCCTCAACAGTGATCAAAAGATTACGTCTATGCGGTTCATCGGATAGATGCGATAGCGTGATGAGGTACTAAAAATTTTGAAGTGTGACTCTCCTCTCACGCTTTATTCTTTGTTTTTGGAGTTCTTCCAATGGCTACTGTGAAAATAGGGATCAATGGTTTCGGTCGGATTGGTCGCTTAGTATTTCGCGCTGCGCTCGACGATGCCAACATTGAAATCGTTGGCATCAATGATCTTGTTCCGCCCGATAATTTGGCGTATCTTCTCAAGTACGATTCGACGCATGGGGTATATCCGGGCACGATCGAGGCAAAACCCGATGGCATTGCGGTAAACGGCAAGTTTATTCCGTGTTTTGCGATGCGGAATCCAGAAGATTTACCCTGGGGCAATCTTGAAGCCGATTACGTGGTTGAATCGACCGGATTGTTTACCGATTTTGAAAGTGCTTCTAACCATGTGAAAGCCGGTGCAAAGCGGGTGATTATCTCCGCTCCGACGAAAGATCCAGAGCGTGTGAAAACGCTGCTGATGGGCGTGAATCACGATTCTTTCGATCCTGAAAAAGATACGATCGTCTCGAATGCAAGCTGCACTACCAATTGTTTAGCGCCAGTGGCGAAAGTGTTAAACGATCGCTTCGGCTTAGTCGAAGGGTTGATGACCACCGTTCATGCAATGACGGCAACTCAACCGACTGTGGATGGCCCAAGTAAAAAAGACTGGCGCGGTGGACGCGGAGCTGCTCAAAACATTATTCCTGCTGCAACCGGAGCTGCTAAAGCGGTGACGCTGGTGCTGCCGGAACTGAAAGGAAAGCTGACTGGAATGGCATTTCGTGTGCCGACTCCCGATGTTTCCGTTGTCGATCTAACCTTCAAAACCGAAAAGCCAACGAGCTACAAAGAAATCTGTGAAGCGATGAAAGAAGCCTCAGAAACAACGCTGAAGGGGGTTCTAGGCTATACCGATGAGGAAGTGGTTTCGACTGATTTTCAGGGCGATCGTCGATCGAGCATTTTTGATGCAGGTGCAGGTATCGAACTGAATTCCAACTTCTTTAAAGTTGTGTCTTGGTACGACAACGAATGGGGTTACTCGAATCGAGTGATTGATTTGATGACTACGATGGCGAAAAAAGATGGCATCTTGAATTAAGTCATCTACGATGGGGGTCACCTGATCCCTATCGTAGATTTTTATCTGGCTATTACTTTCGCTGATGAGAAGAACTCGATCAACATAATAAAATGAAAGTCTTAGATACTTGAAAGGTGGCGTTTATGGTTCAGACTCCTGCTAAATCTTTGACGCTAGAAGAATTTCTAAGGCTTCCGGAAACAAAGCCAGCAAGCGAGTATATTGGCGGTCAAATCATCCAGAAACCCATGCCGCAAGGAAAACATAGTGTTGTTCAGGGAGAACTGACACCAGCCATCAATACAGAACTGAAATCTAAACGCCTGGGTCGTGCGTTCCCAGAATTACGCTGTACTTTTGGTGGACGATCGATTGTTCCAGATGTCAGTGTGTTTACTTGGGATCGAATTCCTCGCGATGCAAATGGTGAGGTCGCAAATACCTTTCAAATTGCTCCAGATTGGATGATCGAGATTCTTTCTCCAGATCAAAGCCCAACGAAAGTGATCAAAAACATTCTGCACTGTATTGATTATCAAACGCAGATGGGTTGGCTGATTGATCCCGATGAGAAAGTTGTGTTTGTTTATTTTGCCGATCGTACAATCCGATTTTTTGACGTTCCAGAACAGCTTTTGCCTGTACCATCGTTTGCAAGCAACATTCAATTAACAGTTCAAACATTGTTCGGATGGTTGTCTGAGTAGCACTGCGATCGCTCTAGAACTCTACATCGTCTTCATCAGACTCTCCGATTACCGACAGTGGAAACTGTTGCTTCAATGCAGGAATCGCTGGGCAAGGTTTGCGATCGTCCAAATTCTCCGGCTTGTTCCAGCTAAAGGGAGCTTGTTTTGCCGCAGACATCCATAACAATCGTTTTGCGCGAGTCATTGCAACATACAACAATCGAAACTCTTCAGCAGTCTTGAGCGATCCGGCTCGTTCCCAAGCTTCGTCATTGGTCGGAATCGGTTCGTGATGCACGATCGCCCTAATTTGCGCTCTTGCGACCTCAGATAAAGTAAAGTCGCCAAGAAACTGCATGGCAGGCGGAATGTAGAGCGATCCGGGAATCATGTTTTCATGCAAAAACGGAATGAAAACATAGTCCCAATCGAGACCCTTTGCTTTGTGCATGGTGATCACGGTTAGCTGGCTGGGACGAACATAGCGATCGTCGTCTTCTGCTTCGACAGGTTCAAATCGCTCTGAACTGACAACGTCGCTTAACACTTCTAGCATTGCTGTAAGTGAGTTCTCGCGGGTTTGCTGCATGACGCGTTCTGCAAGTTTGTCAGCAGTTGCAAGCTCTGTTTGCTCATAGTTCAAGGTATAAGCGAGAAATGAAATCAATTGATAGAGGGGTAGCTCTAATCTCGCTCTGAGTAGGCTTGTACAGAAACGGCTTGCTTGTTGAACTTGTGGATCTTGTGGTGGATCAAGCGGAGCAGGATAAAGAAACTGTTCCGGAAAAGTGATCAGAGCATTTAAATCTTGATTCGGAATGATGCGACGGCTGACAAACACAGATAAAGCAGCTTTGAGATTGTCCGGAGAATGAGGTCGATCGAGGAATTGCAACAGTGATAACATCTCTGCGGGGATGTGAGACTGTCGATCGCGCATTCCCACCTCAAAGACTGAAAGCTTGTCATCGAACCATCGCGCTAGTTCTCGTGCTACAAATTTTCCTTGCTCGTTGGTGCGAACTAACACTGCCGCCGATCGCTCTGGATAATGATTGAACAATGCGATCGCTCTTTTACCAATCCATTCTACCGTTTGATGCACATCCTCAGGCGTGTGAATCTCAAAGCCTAAGCCTTCAGGACTGGGGTTTGCATCGGCTTGCGGATCATTGTTAGACACTGGGTGAATCATCTGCGATCGAAATGGCGCAGCGTCTTCGTTTCCGTAAGTTCGATTCACCCAGTTCAATACAAAATTTGCAGCTTCGAGAATGATCCGACTACTGCGACCTGCTTGATTCATTTCAGCAAGCCGATTTTCGATCGCGCAAGTCTGACAAAATTCCCGAAAGAACACCGGATCAGCAGGCGTGAATGTTGAATTAATGGCTTGATTCGGATCACCGACCCGCACTAGGTTTTGATTGTGCAACTGTTCTGGATCGATTGCTAATAGTTCTAATAATCGCGTTTGTAGGGGGCTTGAATCTTGTGCTTCATCTTCAAACACAGCAAACACTTGAGATTGCCAACGCGCTCTAATTCCCGGATGTTCTAGCACTCGTAGCGCACCTAAAACCATCTCGTCATAGTCAATGAAGCTCCTGCTTTGGAGTTGCAGTTGGTATTGTTCATACAGTCCTGCAGCGATCGACAAGATCGAATAGTCATCGGATGCAATCTGACTACGTAAATCTTCCGGTAACAACCCTGAGCTTTTCGCTTCTCGAATTACCGTTTCTGCCAGTGCAGGCAACACTTCGGTTCGCAATACAGCTTGTCTTCGTAACCGCTCGGTTTCTTCCCCGTCGAATTGTTGCCCTTCTAACAAGCGCTGATAGAGATGCGGATTCAGTCCTAACCATTGTTCTACACTGGTGCGGATCAGTCGATTTCCTTGCGTGGGTGTGATTAAAATTGAATCGGGATTAAAGCCCGATCGCTCCGGAGCGCTTCTGGCGATCGACCAAGCTAATCCATGCAGCGTGTGAACCACAAACCCACCTTGAGGAAGGCTTAATTTTTTCAGATACTCACGAATTTTGGCTTTAATGTTTGCGGCTGCCGATCGCGTGAAGGTGACGACGACTAACTGACGGCGGCTGTGGAGTTGGTATTGCGCGATCGCGACTGCTGCCGCAACTGCCATTCCGGTCGATTTCCCCGCCCCCGGAACTGCCGACACCGCCAATCGCCCGCCTTGCCAATCGGCGATTTCTCGCTGTCCCGGACGCAGCGTGCTCCGCAGCGTTTGTAATAGCTTCTCGCGAATCTCTAACACACTGGAAACAACAGGATCAGCAGCCATAGGTTTAGTAGAGAATATGTACTACTACTTTAAGCGGTAAACTGGTTCGATCGTAGACTTCAAACCGAAATTCATGACGCGATCGGAAGCTGAAACTATTTTGCGGCAATTTATCTGTACTGAACAATCATCTGAACCGCTGGATTATGCAGCGATTCGAGAAGCGGTCTTAATTGTGGCAGATTTATCTGATTATCAAATTCTAGGAATCTGTGCGGAAACGGCTGAGGAGGGCTTGAAAGCGCTGTCGAGCTATGTGAGTGCACTGAAATATGATGTGCCAGAAACGCGATCGATTCCTGGAGCCATCTACATTAAATTCAATCCGTTAACGGGTCGATCGCATATGGAACCCTACAGCGGAAACCATCGGGGGGTATTAATTTCTTGCCAGTCTGCGTTTGAGGATGGCGTAAATGAGACATTTGGGCATTTGCCGCTCGATCTGTTCAAACAATAAACCCAGATCGAGGATCGATCTGGGCTTGATTTTTAATAAACCAGCACTATTAAAGAGTTTGGCTGGCGGTTTTAATGGCTTGAACTATCTCTGTTCATTGATTTCATTCTACAAGACACATCTCAGCTTTGGTGGGAAAACACATTGTTCTTCAACATTTGATACTCAACTTAATCAACTGCTCGATTTTTTGAATACAGAACCTCGAAGTTTTGAAGTTATTTAAAGATTAGATCTAATCTTTGCTGTGCAGCTTTTAGTGCTTCCTCTGGTGTATTGCGATCGAGCAATGCCGCCTCGATCGCTCGTCCTAAGTTATCCGAAATTCGGTTGTATCCTGGGAAAATCGGACGCGATCGCCCAAATTGCGCCTGACCGAGAAACACATCGACCGCAGGCTGCTTTGCTCGGAAGGCTTTGTAAGCTTCACTTTCTCGCGATTTTAGATTGGTGGGTAGGTATCCTGTGCCGATCGCCCATTCGGTCTGAAATTCCTCACTCATGACGAATTCAGCAAACTCAAACGCCGCTCGTTCTCGCTCTGGCGTGGATTTGAATAGAAATAGATTTTCGCCGCCGATCGCTGTTCCTGCTTGAGTTCCCTTTGGAATTGGCAATACCCCAAAATCAACCTGGGTCGCTTGCAGTTGTCCCAATGTCCAAGGCCCTGAAAGCTGCATTGCGACTTTACCGGTTAAAAATCCATCGAGTTCGTAACCGCGTTCGGGTTGAGACAGAATTGCAGAGCCGTCTTGCATCAAATCGCGCCAGAACTGTAAAGCTGCGATCGCTCCTGAATTAGCAATATTCACTCCGGCTGAAGCGCTACTGGGAATAACCTTTTCAGGGGTGATTTCGTTGCCATAAGTTACAGTCGCATTGCTCAACTCTCCAGCCCCGCTAAACATAAACGGCAACCAGGTAAAGACTGCCCATTCTCCTTTGCCCAATGGTAAAAGCATTCCATGTTGGTCTGCTTTTCCATCTCCATCTGTATCGCGAGTCAACTGCTTCGCCACTTGCCGAAATTCCGTCCAAGTTCGCGGAAGTTTTTTCACACCTGCTGCTTGAAACAGACTCGGACGATAATAAATACCGACATTGTTCGTACCAAAAGGAATCGACCAAGTTTTTCCTTCATATTGCATCGTATTGAGCAAAGCAGGATCGAGTTCTGATTTAACCGATGAAGCTGTGAGAAAATCATCGATCGACCTCAGCGCATCCAATTCCACCAATTGCCCAGTAATCATTGGTGCATACCACAACATATCTGGGGGAGCATTTCCGACTACTGCCGCGAGAATTTTGGGCATTTGTTGATCGCCTTGTCCAACGTAGAGCGATTCGACTTGAATATTGGGGTGAGCTTGATTGAAACGATCGACCAACTTCTGTAAAACATCCCGATTCGGCGGCGGGTTCACCCCTTGCCACAGCGTTAATCGAATTACATTAGAGGATTGAGCAGGTTGACATCCAAATAAACTGAGGCAAATCGCGATCGTAAAAACAAATTTCAGCAAATGGGCAAACCGCAGCGACATGATTAGGATGAAAGAATTACGAATCTCTGATTAGTGTATGAGAAAGTTGATTCCAAGCGCGATCACAATCAGTTTACTATTCTTTACGGTGGGGTGTCGATCGGACTCTAATTCAAAACCAGTTGAAATCACGCTAAGCGGCTGGCAAAGTAATCCAAACGAAGGAAAACTACTCGATCAAGTGATTCGAGAATTTGAGACAAAAAATCTGAACATCAAAGTCAAACGAGAAGTCATCAATAGCCAGTATATGGATGTGATTAGAACTCGTTTAATTGGAGAAGTTGCCCCTGATGTATTTTATTTAGAAGCATTTGAAGCACCAGCCTTAATTAAATCTGGTGTCTTAGAGCCGCTTAATTCCTACATTAAGCCAGAATTCAAACTGAATGATTTTGAATCCAGCTTATTAAACGCGTTTAAACGAAATAACAGCGTTTACGGCATTCCAAAAGATTTTTCAACCCTCGCACTTTTCTATAATCAAACTGCTTTGAAAAGTGCAGGAATTGCCCAACCTCCTAAAACCTGGGATGAGTTGAGGCAGACAGCCAAGAAACTAACGATCGACGAAAACAAGGACGGCAAAATCGATCAGTACGGCATGGGAATTGTCTCTGAATTGCCGCGTCAAACCTTTATGATCAAGGCATTTGGCGGAAAGCTAGTGGATCAAACCGACTACGCCGCATTTGATAGTCCAGAGGGACTTCAAGGACTACAGCTTGTGATTGAGCAATATCGACGCGATCGCACCGCCGCACAAGCAACTGATGTCGGTGCTAATTCAAATAGTGAAGCATTCGGACAGGGACGAGTAGCAATGACACTCGATGGAAATTGGGCAATTCCCTATCTCAAAGAAACCTTTCCAAACCTGAAATTTCAAACGACAGAAGTTCCGAAAATTAACGATCGACAAGGCACGATGATTTATACCGTTGCTTATGTAATGAATCGGCAATCGAAACAGAAAGCAGCAGCCTGGAAATTAATTGAGTTTCTAACGAGTGAATCTGGGATGAAAGCTTGGGCAAAACAGGGTGTTACCCTGCCATCGCGGCGATCGGTGTTAGCGGAAATGAAATACGATCGTAATCCGATTTATTCACCCTTTGTTGCAGGTGCAAAGTATGGAACACTCTGGCAAGCGGGCGAAACTTTACCAACCATTGTCACCAGTTTTGATAATCAATTTGTCAGTGCGATGCTCGGACAGCAACCTTTACCCGAAGCAATGAAACGTGCTCAAAATACTGCAAATCGAGAAATCTATTTATCGAAATAACAATGAAACAAAAATCTAGAGAAGCGTTATCAGGTTATGCCTTTATGACACCTGCGATCGTAATCTTGGGTGTATTTTTGGCATTGCCTGTGATTTATGCGATCGTGCTTTCCTTCTATCGAGTTCAATTACTCGGTGAGGTTGATTTTCGCTTTGCAGGATTGAGAAATTTTATTCGGATTCAAGATGATGAACGAGTTTGGATCGCGCTTGCAAATACAATTCAATACGTCGCGATCGTTGTTCCAATCCAAACGATTCTAGCCCTCGTCCTTGCTTTATTACTTAATGCTAAAATTCGGGGTCGAAGCTGGTTTCGAGTTGCATTCTTCTTACCGACTGTGACTTCTTCAGCCGTTCTCACACTCATATTCATGTGGATTTATAACTCGAATGGGTTGTTAAATAATTTTCTAGATGCAGTCGGTTTACCTACTTATAACTGGCTTGGTGATCCACAAGTTGCACTCAAAGGAATTATGTTGATGAATATCTGGGCAACTGCACCGTTATTTATGGTGATTTATTTGGCTGCACTGCAAGATATTCCAGAAAGTTTATATGAAGCCGCTTCGATCGATGGTGCAACAACCTGGGAGAAATTCTGGTGTATCACGCTGCCATTTCTCAAGCCTGTAACGTTTTTTGTGATTACGATCGGCATTATCGGAACCTTCCAATTATTTGATCAATCTTATATCTTCTCAAATGGCTCAGGTGGCCCTGATAACGCCACATTAACGATCGTGCTTCTGATCTATCAATACGCTTTCAATCGGTTAGACATGGGATATGCGCTTGCATTAACACTCATTCTTGCGCTCGTCATTATGTTAGCGACTTTAATTCAACGCTATTTCTTTAGAGAAGAGAGCTTAGATTAATCATGTTAAAAACAAACACAGTTCGCTGGTGGATTTGGTTAATGTATGGTGGACTGATCATTTATGCGATCGTCACCTTTATTCCCTTTCTATGGGCGCTCTCTGCTTCGTTTAAACCACTCTCAGAAATCTCAGCGAGTGGAGGTAACTTTATTCCCCAGGAGTTTACTTTAGAGAATTACAAAGCAATTTTTGCACAAGAACCGCTCTTTGGCAGATGGTTATTCAATAGCGCGATCGTTGCTATTTTTGTCACCCTGTTTAATCTTTTATTCAATTCAATGGCGGGATACGCCCTTGCCAGAATTCAATTTCCCGGAAACCGTTTATTCTTCTTTCTGGTTCTGGCAGTTCTCGTTGTCCCGGCCCAAATTACATTACTTCCCAAATTTCTAATTCTCAAATTTTTAGGCTGGCTCAATTCTTATCAAGGATTAGTTGTCCCAACCGTCGTCAACGCCACTTTTATTTTTATGATGCGGCAATTCTTTGTTAATTTTCCAAAAGAGCTAGAAGAAGCTGCACAACTCGATGGACTAAATCGATTTGAAACCTTTTTTCAGATTGTTCTGCCTTTAGCAAAACCCGCTCTAGCTGCACAAACAATTTTCATCTTCATGAGTTCCTGGAACGATTTTTTATTGCCCCTCGTTGTCATGTCAAATCCTGAAATGTTCACCCTACCGATCGGCTTAAACGCCTTCAAAGGTCAATACATCACTTACTGGAATTACATCATGGCAGCTTCGATGGTCTTCACGCTGCCAGCCCTGATTATCTATGCGTTCTTCAATCGCTATTTTATTCAGGGCGTAACCTTCACCGGAGGCAAATCGTAACTTTTTCGATATCCTATTAATCGCACCCGTTTCGATTTGTAGGTATGGCAGGACACAGCAAGTGGGCAAACATTAAACGCCAAAAAGCCAGAGTAGACGCTAAAAGAGCAAACATCTTTACTAAAGTTTCCCGTGAAATCATTGTTGCGGCTCGCAATGGGGTTCCTGATCCGGCAGGTAATTTTCAGCTCAGAACCGCGATCGAAAAAGCCAAAGCCGCAGGCATTCCTAACGAAAATATCGATCGCGCGATCGCCAAAGGTGCGGGCAAACTTGGCACAGATGCCCCCCTGGAAGCCATTCAATATGAAGGCTACGGTGCAGGCGGTGTGGCTATCCTGATCGAAGCCCTTACCGACAATCGCAATCGAACCGCTGCTGACCTACGAGAAGCCTTTAGCAAAAACGGCGGTAACTTGGGTGAACCCGGTTGCGTGGGCTGGATGTTCGAGCAAAAAGGCATTGTCGAACTTTCTTTCGCTCCGCAAAAGACCGGACGCAGCCGCAAAATTGAAGCAGTGTCGATCGACGAAGAAGCCCTCCTCGAAGCCTGCCTCGAAGGTGGAGCCGACGCTTATGAGCTAATCGAAACCGAAGACGGACAAGCCGCAGAAATTTTTACCGAAGTCGAAAACCTGGAATCCCTCAGTCAAAGCCTGAAAGACCGGGGTTACACTGTGGCGCAAGTCGAACTCCGCTGGATTCCCCAAAATACGATCGAAGTCACCGACCCCGATCACGCCCGTGCTCTGCTCAAGCTGATGGACGCGCTTGATGCACTCGATGATGTGCAAAACGCGACCGCCAACTTTGACATTGCTGAAGAACTAATGATGGCATCGATCGCTTAACAATTGCTCACATCAAAAATCTACGCGAGAATAGCTGTAAAGTTTCGTATCGCTCAACGGGTATGCAGATCGCTGAATCGAAAATTCCTGACTATGACATTGCGATCGTCGGTGGCGGTGTCGTAGGAACCACCTTCGCCTGTGCCTTGAAAGATTCTGGCTTTCGAGTCGCATTGATCGAGGCTGAAGTATCTTCGCTGGCGGTTTCTCGCGCTCAGGCGTATTCTATTTCGCTCTTATCCAGCCGCATCTTTGAAGGCTTGAACATTTGGCAACAGATTTCCCCTCAAGTTGAAACCTACAAGAACGTGCGCCTTTCAGATTCGGACTATCCGACTGCCGTTCAGTTTGCACCCTGCGATCTTGGCACTGAAACTTTAGGATATGTCGCAGAACATCGAGTTTTAATTACCGCACTTCAGGATCTGCTTCAAACTTGCTCAAATGTCGATCGCTTCTGTCCTGCCAAAGTGATTAAAACCGAGCACCAGTCCAGTGATGTAGTTCTCGATGTTCTGCTCAATGGTGAAGTGCAGCAAATCCGATCTCGCCTAGTCGTTGCAGCAGATGGCGCGCGATCGCCCCTCCGTCAACAAGCCGGAATTAAAACGCTTGGCTGGCAATATTGGCAGGCTTGTGTCGTCGCTACACTCAAGCTCGATGCTCCCCACAACAACACCGCCTATGAATGGTTCTGGAAAACAGGGCCTTCTGGCATTCTCCCACTTCCCGGTAATCGCTGTCGCATCGTCTGGACAGCCCCTCGTGCTGAAGCCGAAGCTCTGTTAGCGCTTGACGATCGCGCCTTTATTGAAGCCTTCCAAGCCCGATATGGCTCGAAGTTCGGCACACCAGAAATCGAAGGACAGCGCTACCTCTTCCCGATTCAGTTGATGCACAGCCGCAAGTATGTCTTGCCGCAGTTTGCCTTAATCGGAGATGCCGCTCATAGCTGCCATCCGTTAGGCGGTCAAGGCATCAACATGGGAATCCGCGATGCTGCTGCCCTAGCACAAGTTTTACAAACCGCAAAAAAACGCGGCGAAAACATTGCCAGTCTGCGTGTTCTAAAGCGCTACGAACGTTGGCGACAGTGGGAAAACCTGCTGATCTTGAGCATCACCGACATCTTAAATCGCACCTTCTCGAATCAGATTGTCCCGATCGTGCAACTTCGTCGCCTGAGCTTGTGGATTTTGCGAACCCTTCAGCCCTTAAGAACGATCGTTTTTCGTATCATGTCAGGCTTGACCGGACGCACTCCCCAACTTGCTCAGCGCTAAATGAATGTCTAGTGGTTGAGAATTACGCGGAGATGGTGCAAAGATCATAGACGGCAAGTTTGGAAGAATATTATGCCGAAAGCGATCGTCTTACTCTCCGGAGGTTTAGATTCCGCAACCACAACTGCACAAGCGATCTCCGATGGCTATGAACCGATCGCGCTTTCATTTCGTTACGGTCAACGACACGATCGCGAACTCCAATGCGCACAGGCGATCGCGCAGCACTTCAAGTTGTCCCAACATTTTGTCATCGATGTGAATCTCGCGCAGTGGGGCGGCTCAGCACTGACCGATACAGAAATTGAGGTGCCGACAGAAGGCATTCAGCCTGATCAAATTCCGATTACTTACGTTCCAGGGCGCAATACCGTATTTATTGCGATCGCCCTTTCTCTAGCGGAGGCACAAAACGCAGAAGCTATCTATCTAGGCATCAATGCGGTGGACTATTCAGGCTATCCAGATTGCCGCCCAGAGTATCTCACTGCGTTTCAACATTTAGCTGAGTTATCTTCCAAAGCAGGATTAGAAGGCAGAGCGCCGAAATTAATTGCCCCCCTGGTCATGGATTCCAAAGTAGATATCGTGAAGCGAGCGATCGCGCTTGGAGTGCCAATTGACAAAACCTGGTCGTGCTATCAAGGCGGTGAAGTTCCTTGTGGTGTGTGTGATTCTTGTCGAATCCGCGATCGAGCACTCATTGAAGCTGGACATCCGGAGCTTGCCACTTCTCAAAGTCAAGAATTGTTTCAATAAACTTGCCTTAATTAGCTTAAGATTTGCTTCCAAAAGTTGAATAAAACCGCACATCTGAAGTAGGGCTAATTCTGCATTCATTTCTAGAAAAAACGAGATGAAATCTAAAAGAAATCAGTAGATTCTTGCCTCATAAATACTCTAAACATTCTGTTAGAAGAGCAAGTCAAAAATCTTCAAACTCTTTTTGAAGCGGCTTTAATTTAGCGGCCGTCTTGGCTCACTCAATCAGTACAAAATTAGAAGTAATCTCTATCACTTTATTTTGCCTAAGCCTTGCACCACAAGCAATAGTCCCTAATCGAGCGTACGGAGCAACTCTAATTTGTAGTTTCTAAAGAGAATAGAAATTGTAGACAAAAAGTTTGTGGGAAGTATTTCTAAAAGCTTAAAAGCTAAGAAATACCGAAGCATAAAAACAAGCAATAAAGGATTGAAACTCAAGCATCGAAAGATATTCAGCGAGTTTCACCTTGAAAAAGGCGAATAAACCAGTCGCTATATTGAATTTCAGATTGGTACTTTCGTCATGGTCTTTCCGTCCACTTACATTCTGCTGTTAGCTCCACAAATCGAAGAATTGCACGGGCTAGAATCGCTCCTTCAGCAAGTCGCACTCGACGTAGAGATTGTAGACACCACTGATCAAGCCCTAGCACGAGTGAGCCAAAATCCCCCTTGTCTTGTCATTCTGCAAGAGCATCTGCGATCGGAAGCCACAATTCATCAACTCCGCACGATTGCCCATGCAGACCGCATGACGCTTGTGATCGTTACAGAAACTGATTCTCCGAGCTGGCTTTATCAAGAGCAGCACCCCGATGTTGATGGTTTTCTCGTTAAACCGTTAAGTCCAGATGTACTATTTTCACTGATTCATTCTGCTTCTGCTCGTCAATACTGTCAACGATCGCTCATCTGAATAGATTCAGATTCAGCATTCAACCTCGCATCTTTCCAAAGACAGACATTTTTAATTCGTTCTCAAGCCAAATAAATAAAACTAATACCTCAGCAAATTTCTTTCCATGCAACCTGGTTTGCAATAGCTGCCGCTTATCATCGAATTAATCGTAGTGAACGCCTCAAAATATCGATTTAGTAGGCATTTGTGCCTTGAATATCGAATCGCGTTGCATTAGTTAAGCTAATTAACCAATTGATTCAGTCTGATAATTTTGGGCTAACGTTGTCAACAGGCCACAAATTATCTATCACTTTCGGGGGTGGCATAGAGATACAAACGTGGATCACGCCAGAATTTTGCGATAGATTTGAATCAGATTGATGCCTGACTCTAACAGAGAGGTTGTCCCATTAAGAGATGAATCACTGTGCAACTCAAAGATCCTGATAAAAACGATCGCGATCATCGGAATAGCAACGTGAATGCTAGACACAGCAGCTTTATCAAGAATGATTAATAAAGAAATCAGGAAAAGGGTGCAACTTTTGTGAGAAAGGCTACAATCGGGGAGTCATTCCAATCATTTAGAAATAATGATCTCAGAAAATCAGCCTCTGCCAACCGTATTTTCTCGGAAGTTGTAGCAGTTGCTCGTTTTGACTGAATCATTTTGCCGATCGCTCTACTGCACACCAGTTGACGAACGAGAGCTTGCTTCGGCAAGCAACATCGCCTCTGGGTCAGCAAGACTGCATCGAACCACCAACATCTGTTTTCAGTGCTGGGACATTTTACTTCATTACTTAAGGAGCACGAGGAACGCGGCATGACCCAAGCCAAAGACTTACTTGTTGTAGAAGAGGCATTTGACCCTTCAGAAGCTCTAGAAATCGAGTTAGAACTCGATGACCTTGATGATCTTGACGATTCAGATCAAGGAGAGGATGACGAAGAGGGAAAACCCGTTAAGGGGCGTGCAACTCGTCGCCGGACTCAAGCCAAGAAGAAGCACTACACCGAAGATTCGATTCGGTTATATTTGCAAGAAATCGGTCGAATTCGCCTCCTCCGCGCCGACGAAGAAATTGAACTCGCCCGTAAGATTGCGGACTTGCTGGAATTAGAGCGCATTCGCTTCAAGTTAGCCGACAAGCTCGATCGCGAACCTTCAGATGCAGATTGGGCACAGGAAGTGAAAATGCCCCTGCCGCAGTTCCGTCATCGCCTGCATTTAGGTCGTCGCGCTAAAGATAAAATGGTGCAGTCGAACCTGAGATTAGTGGTGTCGATCGCGAAGAAATATATGAATCGCGGCTTGTCGTTCCAAGATTTGATTCAAGAAGGCAGCTTGGGTCTGATTCGGGCGGCAGAAAAGTTCGACCACGAAAAAGGCTACAAGTTCTCTACCTACGCGACCTGGTGGATTCGTCAGGCAATTACTCGCGCCATTGCAGACCAATCGAGAACCATCCGGCTTCCGGTTCACCTGTACGAAACCATTTCCCGCATCAAGAAGACAACGAAACTGTTGTCTCAGGAAATGGGACGCAAGCCGACTGAAGAAGAAATCGCAACTCGGATGGAAATGACGATCGAGAAGCTGCGCTTTATCGCCAAGTCTGCTCAGTTGCCGATTTCACTAGAAACGCCGATCGGTAAGGAAGAAGATTCTCGCTTAGGCGACTTCATTGAATCTGATGGTGAAACCCCAGAAGATCAAGTGTCTAAGAATCTGCTGCGCGAAGACCTCGAAGGCGTTTTGGCAACGCTCAGCCCACGCGAAAAAGATGTGCTGCGCTTGCGCTACGGCTTGGATGATGGTCGGATGAAAACGCTTGAAGAAATTGGACAAATCTTCAACGTGACCCGCGAACGCATTCGTCAAATCGAGGCGAAAGCTCTGCGGAAACTCCGTCACCCGAATCGCAACAGTGTTTTGAAAGAGTACATTCGCTAGGGTTTAACTGATTTCGGCTATGAGCCGATCGCAGTATTGCGATCGGTTTTTTATTGGGGCACAACGCGACGATAGGTTTCAAATCGATAGCCAGCTCTTGACTCCAAGTTGACTAATTCAAATTCATTTAGACGATCGCGCCACTCTAGGAAAAATACATCGCCCTCGTAGTGACCTTCTACGATCGTCAACTCCATACGATCCACGAGTTCCAACGCTTGACGGTAAATCGATGCGCCACCGATCACGAACAGCTTTTCTTCTGGTCGATCAACCGCATCAGAGAGCGATCGTACAAATTCGATATTTGGTAACTCAGATCTCAGTGATTGTGAGGAAACGATAACGTTAGTGCGTTGAGATAATGGGCGTTTTTGCAGATCAAATTCCCATGTTTTCCGTCCCATAATGACGGTATGATGCAGCGTGAGTTGCCGAAAGCGTTGGAGGTCTTCTGGGATCGACCAAGGCAGTTTGCCGCGATTTCCAATGACTCCGTTTGTTTGGGCGATCGCAGCAATTAAAATAATCTCGGACATGATAGCAACTTATTTTGATGACAGGGTAAGCTGAGTCACTCAATTTATGCTGTAACTCTCGCGGTTGCAAAAACTCCCCAATCATACTTCGTGCAACTCACGGCTAAGACGGACATATTATTGCAATTAATGATTACAATTTCTGAATTCCTATTTCCTATTGATGTTGATGATTCCGAATTGCGCTTACTCTCTTGCTGATGGATGGTAGATGGATACTGAGAATTATTTGAACCACCCAACATTTGGGCTGCTGTTTCGGGTGTGTCTAGTTGAAGAACATCGGGAATTATTTAGTACGCTCTACGCGCAACGGTTATTTTTTGTCGTATCTCAAGGTGCAGACGGACTGGAATTTGAATCGATCGGACGCAGCGATGCAAGAGTAATGGTCGAAAATCGCATGAGAATGTTACGCCGATCGGGAATGTACAAGGAGTACGATCAGCTTCAGAAAGTTCACAAAAGCACATTTCAATGATCTCGTCTCTACAGAACCACATTGCCGAATTCCGCGCCAAAATTCCACCACATATCCGGGTCATTGCCGTGACGAAAACGGTTTCCGTAGAAGCAATGCGAACTGCTTATGCCGCCGGAATTCGGGATTTTGGTGAAAATCGGGTTCAGGAAGCTGAGACTAAACGCGCAGAATTAAAAGATTTAACCGATGTAACGTGGCATCTGATCGGGCATTTGCAGAGTAACAAAGCAAAAAGCGCGATCGACCTGTTTGATTGGATTCACTCGGTCGATAGTTTGAAGCTAGCGCAACGGCTGGATCGGCTTGCAGAAGAACAAGACCGCAAGCCACAAATTTGCCTGCAAGCTAAACTCATGAGCGATCCCAACAAATCAGGATTTTCAGTTTCAGAGCTTTGGGACGCGATCCCGCAGCTTGAGCAATTAAAGCACTTGCACATTCGAGGACTCATGGTGATCCCACCGTTTGACCTAGAAGCCGAGGCCACGATCGCGCTGTTTAGACAAGCTAGAGAACTTGCTGAAAAAATCCGAACTCACAGCCAGCTCAATCTCGATCAACTGTCGATGGGAATGTCGGGTGATTATGCTTCGGCAATTCAGGCGGGCGCAACGATGATTCGACCGGGACGAGTGCTGTTTGGAGCAAGACTGCAAAAATAATCGCAGAATTTCAGCAATAAGTGGTACTGTATGTACCACTTATCAGAAACGAATCGAAACCTTACTTCAGTGGTGCGCCTCTCATCTTGTAATAAAGATCACTTACGTATAGTGCTGAATGCGAAGAGGTCAGGGATAAAGACCCAGCTTTCAGCGTCGATCATGCCGTTTCTATTCTTTCAAAATATACGCCGGAATTCTATTGAATTAAGCTACTTTTTTGCGGTCAAATTTTCCCTATGTTTGAAAATGAGCTGCCTATCTCAATAGTTTGAATCAGTCAGAACAGTCTGCATCACCGAATTGCAACAAATTTAAAAAAAATCTCTAGATTTATGCTCCAACTTCTAAAACTACCGATACAATTGCAGCCGGGGACGAAAAACTCCAAAAGAAATATTCAAGTTCGATCGCTGGATGTATACTGATTTTTCAATTCATCATTTATGCGACAGTGTAGGAATTTCTCTAAGCTGTCAGCCCAAAAGATGGAATTTGCCTGACCCGCGAAACAGTCTAGCGGTGAATCGAGAACGATTTTCCACATCAGAGGTCGATCTACTACTCCTAATGATTTGACCGTACCTTTCCCAAGCAAACTCAATAACGATTCGGATGGAGCGTGAACAGTGAGTATTTTCAGTAAATTACGAGATTTCGTTGGACTCAATGAACCTGTCGAATACGAGTACGAATACGACGAGATGGACGGACAAGACTATCAGTCGCTCTATCAAGAAGAGAGCGCTCCGGCTCCAGTCGCAGCCACCGAAGAAGAAACTCGATCGCGTCGGGCAAATCGTTTTCGCGATCGAAGTGTTGGAATTGCAAGTGAAACCACTGGTGTAGGAGCCGCTATGAATAATGTGATTGGAATGCCTGGAGCAGCAAACGGAATTTCGGAAGTCGTGGTGGTTGAACCCCGCACGTTTGAAGAAATGCCTCAAGTGATTCAAGCATTGCGTGAGCGTAAATCAGTGGTGCTGAATCTGACGATTATGGATCCGGATCAAGCTCAACGCGCTGTAGATTTCGTGGCAGGCGGTACTTATGCGATCGACGGTCATCAAGAGCGCATCGGTGAAAGCATTTTCTTGTTCACGCCAAGCTGTGTTCAAGTCAGCACCCAAGCAGGCGTGATCAATGAATTGCCCCAAGCTGCTCCTGCTCGTCCCCGCGCCTCCGCTCCGACACCCGTTTGGGGCACAGAACCGAGAGCAGTACAAGGTTAGAGAAATAGTTAAGGGTGAAAGATAGTTTGATCTCGAACCCTTTAATCTCTTTATCTGAGGTTAATAGATTGTCTAAACAATTTGGCCTGATAGGCGGCGGGATGATGGGAGAGGCTCTCTTGTCCCGCCTTGTTGCTCAGAACGTGTTTGATTCTGCTGCGATCGTCGTGAGCGAGCCGAATCGATCGCGCCAGGAATTCTTAGCGCAGCAATATCACGTTCAAGTGACCGAGCAAAATCGACAAGCGGCAGATTGCGAGATTGTTTTACTCGCGATTAAGCCGCAGATATTTCCGCAGGTTGCGGAGGAATTAGCAAATCAGCAGGTTTCTGCCCTGGTCATTTCAATTTTGGCAGGAACGACGATCGCGCAGCTTGAAGCGGCATTTCCCAACGCGCCCGTCATTCGAGCGATGCCTAATACGCCCGCAGCCGTTGGAGCTGGGATTACCGCGATCGCCCCAGGTCAGCGTGTTGAGCCACATCACATCGAACAAGCGAAACAGATTCTCAGCACGGTCGGAGAAGTGGTTGAAGTGCCCGAATCGATGTTAGATGCGGTGACAGGTTTATCCGGTTCAGGGCCGGGATATCTTGCGATCGTCATTGAAGCTTTAGCGGATGGCGGAGTTGCGGTGGGATTGCCAAGAGCGATCGCGCTCAAGTTAGCGATTCAAACAGTGCGGGGAACGGCTCAACTGCTGCAAGAGTCAAATCTCCATCCGGGGGAACTGAAAGACCGTGTGACCAGTCCTGGAGGCACGACGATCGCTGGAATTGCAGAACTCGAAAAAGCGGGGGTGCGATCGGCATTGATCGAAGCGGTAAAAGCAGCCGTGAATCGATCCAAGCAACTCGGTCAATAATTTCAAACTTCAAATCAAATGCTAAAATCTGGGCGATCTTCTTCGCAGGCGGTTTCTATGCGGTGGTCTTCAGTCCTCAAATTTGTTCTGGGCGTGTTCTTCGCGATCGCACTTCTTGCGACAGGTGGTTTGGTTGCCGCAAGAGTTATGATGGCGCGTCTTTCCGTCATGCCGCCTAAGCCCACGTTCCCGAATGATACTCCTACCAAAAATCCAGCCGCCAAGCCTGCTGCAAAACCTGCGGTAGAGAAATCGGATAAGCCTGATACTGCTGCAAAACCGCTTCCAGCCGGGGCATTTCCAGCACGGGTGACGCAATCGATCGGGCTTGTGGTGCGCGATGCTCCGGGAAGTGAAGGGGGATCGATCGGCGGTGTCGATTTCAACGATCGCGTTACGGTGCTGGAGTCGAATGCCGATAAAACTTGGCAAAAAATTCGCTTAAACAATGGTCAAGAAGGGTGGGTTCGGGCTGGAAACGTTGAGCAGATGAGTCAATAAGTTATAGTTGCGCTTATTACGGCAAAGTAAAGTCTGTAACGCTTATGGTCAGCAAACAAGAAAAGTATCGTCGTATGGAAGTTCGACGGAACATCGGCAATCGAACCATCAGAAATCGAACTATCAGATCACTTTATCAGCCGTCGCAGTCTTCATATCCCTACTTGATTGCTCATGCTTGTTTTAACTGTCAGAAAAGCTTCAAGCTAACTTACCACACAGATCATGTTTGTCCCCAGTGCGGCGGGACAATTTATCTAATGGGGCGTGCATTCAAAGCTCCTAACTAAATGGGGCGATCGTGAGCAGTGGAAGAAAGTCCAGAAGTTGTATGCGCTCGGCTTTCGATTTCATCGGTATCGCGGAGCATATCCGTCTTTACCAGACCGCTTACGAGAGGTCGATCAATTTGTTGAGCAATATCCCGATCATGCACTCCGAATTGCTAAACCCGATGAAACGCTACTTCCTGACGAGAAGTAATATTATTTCTGATACGATCAAAATTCTTGATTGAATTTCTTAGAGTGCTTGTGTCTTCGCCTGCCATCATTACGATCGTAAAAATGATCGAATCTCTTCCAGATGACTTGCAAGAAAAAGTTGTAGAACATCTTCGGGACTACATTGCTGATCCAGAAGATGAAAAGCGTTGGGATGCCTCGTTCAAGGGGACGCAGAATAACTTATTGACAGCGAAAGGCAAAACAAGAAATTTCAGAAGGTCGCTCAAAGCCAATGAACTATGAGCAGCTATGAAGTTTACTCTTGATTAGAGCTTGCGAGACGATCGAGATCGCGCTTCGCCCTCCGTTCATCCAGCCATTGCTGAAGAATAATTGCGGCGGCTTTGCGATCAATCAGTCCTTTATTATGCTGAAGCGAAATTCCTGCCGTGATCATTGATTGTTCCGCCTGAAAGCTGGTCAATCGCTCATCCACGTACTCGATCGACAACGATAACGCCTTTGAAATCGTTTCTCCGAATTTTTGGATATGCTGAGCTTGCTTGCCGATCGAGCCATCCATCGAGTAGGGCATCCCAACTACGAGAATTTCGACATCGCGATCACGCACAATCTGCCGGAGATCTTCGATCGTCTGCGGATAAGATTTACGAACGATCGTGGTGAGCCCGGTCGCGATTAGCCCTGTACCATCGCAACCTGCAACCCCAATTCGCCTCTGCCCCACATCTAATCCGAGTGCCGCAACTCTCTCCATGTTTAGCAGCAGGGATCTTCGCGATGTGGTTCTTGGGATGCAGCTTTCATCAGTTCTTGCACGCTTTTCGGCGTGGATTTATCTGCTTCTTGAGCCTTTTCCGGTGCCGGGAGCTTAACCGATTTCAGCATTGAAATGCGTCCAGGTACAGGTTTACGGCTGGGCTGAAGATTCTGAAGCATCTCTGCGAGTTGCAGTCCTTCGGCGATCGACTTCGTTTCTCGAACCTTGTGCCACACCGATCGCGACATCAGCAGGGTATGCCCAATTCGCTCGGCTCCAATGCTGTCTAAATATTCCTCGCGTTCCGGTTGATAGTCGGGCGATGCCATTTGTAAAGATTGAGCAGGGAGATCCTGCATAATCCGCGCCATTTGCGCCATCAGTTCGGGGTAAAGCCAAGTGTAAGCTGGATTTACCGTTAGATGAGCGATATGCGGCTGTGAACCATCGCGGCAGAGGTGCAGTTGAAAATAACCGATCGCTGCTTTACGCTGCGGCTCAAACACATAGCCGCCCACCACTTCAGTCCGTGTAAAGACTTGCTTTGCCCATTCGACCAGGCTACCGAAAACGCTAACCTTGAAATCTTGAACATGGCGATCGAAGACCTGACGCACCAAAGGCGGCATCGCCATCGTATCAAGCTGATAGAGCAGTTGGGCATCTGCGTTACTGACCGGAAGCAGATTCGGTAGATCCGGCTCTCGTTCTGCCAGTTCTTCTAGCTGTTCTGGCGAAATCGACCAGTAGGTCATGTTTGCTAACGGCTGAAATCCATTATGACGATATAGATCTAGCGCCGCTTTGTCATTGACATCGATTTCAAGTACCCAAGTCCGAGCTTGCCAAATCCGCTCTAGACAGAAGCGAATCAGCAGAGAACCGATATCTACTTGCGTCATCACTTGAGCTTCCGCACCTTCCGACTCAACGATCGCAGGCGCAACCACGACGCGATCGACGCGCCAAGTGCTGCGAGTCCGGTTGAACGGAGAAACCTGAATCATGCCTTGAATCCGCTGATTTAGCTCTGCAACATGAACACAGGGCAAGTTTTGCAGCGGATTCGGAAACAGACTGAGGAGCTTCATCACTCCATACCAGTTGCGAATTGAGACGCTTTTTTCACGAACAGCAGAGCAGTGCGGCAATTCATGTTCCGGTGATTGCTGCGTCAGTTGGTCGATCGCATCAAGATCCCGATATTGCACGGGACGAATCAGGGCATTAGCAGTCTGAGGAAGTCGAGGCATAAGAAAGGAAGGCAGCAGTTCAACCCCAGAGTAAGAATTGGACATCGGTTTTGGGTACAGCCTTAAGGGGTATTCGTTTAAGGTTGATTCACCGATTGCAGCCCAATGGCGGATCGTTTTTCAGCGGCATCAATTGGACGAATCAGCACCACAGGGGTCTGCTCGTTGGCGTTGCCTGCGGGATTATCGATCAGTGCCTGCTTGAGCAAAGGCATCGATATATCAGATGACGCTGCCAATATTTTAACTGCTTTCAAATCGTTGACATCAACAATTGCCGCAGATAATCCAGTTTCTCGCTGAATCCTGTCCACAATTTCTTGCGATTTATCTGGACCTAAGACGATAAATTGATCGTAAGGCGGAATTGTTCCAGTTACATCGTCAATTAGTCGGGCTTGCTCACCTGCCAAGCGATAGAACATCCCCTTGACCCCGAATAGTTTCGCGATCGAGCCGATAATAAACGCAGCCAGCACCCGTGGCGCTCCCTCAATGTCGATTAAAGTTTGCATACCGCAAGCTGTCGCTAGGCTCGATGTGGGGAAGAACATATAGCAGAGCCGAGTTGCCAACCAGCCGGGTTTCACTTCACGCGGATCGCGGAATCGTCCTTGCATAATTGCGAGCGGGGATTCACCGATCGTCACGATATCGCCGGGTTGAGCGTGAGGCATGACGTAGCGCTTAACGACGCTGACCGGATCATCCAGGTGAGTGAGCAGGTGAGTTTTAATTGGTAGGACATCAGCATGGGTTGCAGGTCGCCAGCGTTTTGATTCCTCGGCTGAAGGGAATTTAAGCGGCACGATCACATGCCGAACTTTGGGAATCCAGCCTTGAGAGCCGTAATAGACATAATGCAGTTGAATCCAGGCAACTTTGAGGTCGCGCAGATCTTCGCCTTCGATTTCGATCACGGCTTCGATCGGATCACGCGCTCCCAGCTTAACGACACGCCCTTCCCAGTAGCCATCCTCGCGGACTTCTGCATCTTTGAATCGGGGAATGATGCGGGTTTTGACCTTGATCTCGTCAAGACTTCCAGAAGACAGCAGTTTAACCTCTGCATCAATGCGCGGGGTCATCACCTCTAATCGGCGGGCAAGATTTTGTAGCTCTAGCTGTCCGACTAAAACGTATCGCTGAGGCTCATAAACTGCCAGTTCCCACTTGCCCAAACTCAGATCGAGTGTGCGGGTGGGTCGCTGCCTGTACTGAACTTCAAGCGCCAACATCACCAACAGAATAAATCCGACGATGCTACCGAGAATGCCGATGACTATGCTCACAAAAACTCCTTGTGTCGTTGCCTGAAAAAGATATACGGCAGTTGTACGATCGTCAACTGAATTTTTCAAAATGTTTGGCGAATTTTTGTGCGGCGTTCTTCGCGATCGCGATCGTGCCAGAACCAGTCTTCGTCGCTGCGGTGTTCGGCAGATTCGATCCGCTCGACTGCCCAAGTGAGATATTCGGCTGAGCGATCGCAGCCGAGCCAGTTGCGTCCGAGTTGTTCCGCGACAACGGCGGTTGTGCCAGAGCCGATAAAGGGATCGAGAATGCGATCGCCTCTTTGGGAAGAAGCGAGAACGAATTTTCGCACCAGTTCTTCGGGTTTTTGGGTGGGATGCGGCGTTTTTTCGTTCATTCCGTTGCAGGTGGTCGGGATTTCAATTACATCTCGCGGTTTTGCGCCTTTTGGGTGCGGATGCCAGAGTTTTGTGTCGTTTTTGCCGCGATCGCTGTATCGACTGGTGGAAGCTTGCGGATGTTCGGGATATTTCAGCGTATGTTCGTTGTAACGGGTGCGAATGTTTTCAACTGTAAGCGTGAATTTCTTCGTTTTACGAAAATGCAAAATGCTTTCGTGGGATCGACCCCAATCATTTGAAAGATTGGCTTTGTTTTTGTAGTGCCAAACCAGCCAGCGGCACCCTTGAAAAAATTGTGAAGCCGGGAGTCTTAGATCTGCCAAAATCTCAGAAAAGCCGCAGATATAAAACGTTCCAGTGGGCTTTAGAATTCGTGCAGCTTGTTCGATCCACTGCATCGACCATTCAACATACGATCGTTGAGATTCAAAGCTGTCCCATTCTGCTTTTTTCAAGTTGTAGGGAGGATCGGAAAACACTAAATCAATTGACTCAGAAGGGAGTGATTTCAGCCATTCCACCGCATCTCCAAGCCAAAGCTGACCGTTATCATGATCGTAGAAAAGGTTAGGAGAAGAAGTTTTTTGATCTGAATTGATCATGATTCGATCGAGCGAATTAAGATGATCAATAGCTGAGTCAAATTGCTGCATCTCTCACTCAAAATTTTTCACTTAAAATTGGTGCATTAGCACTATATCCGATCGTTTCCTTCTTTTTGCTAAATGATGCAATATTCTGTCCATCCACCAAGCGAGTTTATCTGTCAGCATTCCGAGAAATTACTTCCAGAATGGTCTACCCCAGTTCGCTCGATCGTGGTGGTTTTGCAGCCTTCTGATCGAGAATTAACCGAGCGGTGTTGGGAAACTGATTTGCAAAAACAAATTTTGCGATCGCAGTTTCTTGAATTTGGATTCAAGGTAGCAGAATTGCTGCGTCAACGCGGATATTTAGCGGAATTGTTCGACCCTAAAACAGGATTACCAATTTTGTCGAAAGCGGGATCTTTACGGCTCGACGATGTGGCAGTGGTGCGATCGACCTTGGGATATGGGATCACACCTGCGGGAAATTGTTTCACAATTGTGCATCCGCGCTGGGGAAGTGCGGTTTATCCTTCAATTTTGATGTCTTCAGCAGATCTGTCTTCTGTTGAAGCGGCAGTCGCAGGTTTACGGGAATGCCACCATTCTTTCAGGGGTTGAGGCAGTTTGACCCAGTACAACGTCAGCACGATCGGCTCGTGCGCCTCACGCCCGACGATTTCAACGTTGTAAGACGGGCTATTTCGAGAAGCCAAATCGACAATAAACCTTCGTCCGATGCGTCGCCAGCTTGGTTCCTTGCCGCGCCATTCGATCCGGCAGCAAGGATAGGGGAGTTGTTCTCGATCGAATAAGCGACAGCAAGACCCAATCACGCGATACGTGAAGTGACCACCGGGACTAGAGAAAATATGCCCATGAGCAAACGGATGGGACATCGCGGGCAAGTTTGGTTCATGGGCGGACATATATCTAGTAGCCTTCCTCCTCGTATTCGGGCTGTTTTTGCTTCGGCTTATCTGGAATCTTCAGTTCTTGCAGGGGTTGAGGAGGAATATCTTCTTCTGGCGCGTCTGCCCAAGGATCTTCATCGAGATTTCCTGGCTCAAAGCTTTCTGGCGATGCAGGTGCCTCAGATCCTACTTCCTCAAACTCTACTGCGATCGCGTCATCTTCTTCATCGACATAGGTATTGTCATACGCTTCGTCATCGTATTCAGGCTCGTCGTTGCGCGTCGAGAGTCCCCAATTCGTGTCGTCGCTATCCTCCCAGTTCTCTTTTTCATCGTCGTCATAGACCGAAGACGGCGGATAAATTTCGGCTTCGCGATATTGCTGACGCGGAGGTTCTTGTTCTCGGCGCAGTGGAATCGGCTCGCGCTCCCATTCATCAGTTTCCCAGGTTTCCTCAACTTGCACGATCGGTTCTTGAATGCGCGGACGCACATCGACCTGCGTGGGTTGACCCGACGGAAGCTGATTTTCCGGGCGAGCGGGGGCGAGGTATTGGTCTTGTTCGCGCTCCCACGGGGCTTTGCCGATGCCAAGCCGCTCTAGAACACCCACGCTGAGCTGGGTCATACGGTCTTCGGAACCTTCGATTACGATTAATCGATCAGGCCCGCTACTCACAATTTCGGTGATCGGTAATTCGTAGGTGCTCACCACTTGATCGGGAATGAGGGGAAGCCCGATCGACGCAATGACCAGATTATCCAGCTTGCCTGTATCGATGTTGAATCGGAAGCCGCGCACTTTTCCGAGTAATTCCCCAGTTTCGGTGATGACTTCGTAGCCGATCAGATTGCTATATCCTTCGAGATCGACATCTTCAACCACGTCTTCGTCATCCACCAGGATGACATCTCCGATTTGGCGGATGCTGGAGAGCATCATTGGTTGAGCGGTGCCATACAACAGATTCGGACGCAAACTAAGGGCAACAACTTCTTGCGCGTCAATATCGACCCAAAGCTGACTCACCACGCCGAGTCTTTTGCCCGTACTGCGTGTAATCACCTGAGTTCCAAGAAGGTCGGAGCGTTGGCGAAATTCTTCTGTCATTGAGTGCCGAATCCTGTTGCTTACACTTTTTTCTAATTATCAAACCATATCAAGGATCGATCGATACGGAATTCCGAACGCAATTTGGGTTAGACGCACTCTAAACGCACTCTAAACGCTTTGAGGCAGCTTGATTCCCAGAACTTGGGTAAAGGCTCCTCGCGCCTGAGTGACCCCGATCGTGCGTTGGGCAGATTCGATCATCGGACGACGCAAGCTCACCACAATAAATTGCGCTTGTTGGGCTTGCTGCTTGATCATTTTAGCTAATCGCTCCACGTTTGCCCCATCTAGGAACATATCAACTTCGTCAAACGCGTAGAACGGCGATGGGCGGTAGCGCTGTAGGGCAAAAATAAAGCTGAGTGCGGTGAGAGATTTTTCTCCTCCCGACATGGAAGCCAACCGCTGAACGGGCTTGCCTTTTGGGTGAGCGATCAGATTTAAGCCGCCGTTAAAGGGATCGTTGGGATCTTCGAGTTGGAGTCGTCCGTCGCCATCAGACAAGGTGGCAAAGATCTTTTGAAAGTTGATGTCTACGGCTTCGTATGCCTCCATAAAGGCGCGCTGTCTGAGCGTGGTGAAGTTTTCAATTCGCAGCAGCAGTTCGGTGCGTTCTTCTTGAAGCGTTTCGAGTTTTTCAGTGAGTTCATCAAGGCGGGCTTGGGTGCGATCGTATTCCTCTAATGCCAGCATATTCACAGGTTCCATCGCCTGTAAGCGCTTCTGCATTGAGCGAATTTCGTGCTGAAGTTGTCCCAGATCACGAGTAACGGTTTCAGGGACTTCGGGAATCGGGTCGGGAAGTTCTGCGCTTTGAACCGAAAGCTGTGCTTGTTCGGTCAGCAGTTGCTCCCGCCGCGCTTGAATGGTTTCGTGAGTTTTATCACGCTGCCATCCGTGTTGCTGCTGGCGGTTTTGAAGGTCGCGCAGTTGTCGATCGACCGCGTCGCGCTGATGTCTTGCTTCACCTAGCGTTTTATCGAGTTCAGCCAGTGCGTTTTTCAACTCAGTGATTTGACTCTGAACGGCGGTCTGTTGGGTAGTGTTTTCAGATTGTTGTTGCAATAAAAGCGTTTGCTGCGATCGCGCTTCCTGGATGCGGAGTTGTCCTTGCTCGATTTTTTCTTGTAGTCGTTGGAGGCGAGTTTCGAGATCTTGCGATCGTTGCTCGATGGCTCTCAGGGCGAGTTCCTTGTCGTTTAGGGCAGACTCGAGCGATCGTAGCGCTGCCTGAATGTGTTGCCATTCGCTGTGCGTTTGGGATTGTTCGAGGTCAGCGAGAGAAGTTCGGAGTCGATCGAGTTGCGCTTCTTGAGTTGGAACTTCGGTATCTAGGACTTTTAAGCGAACCTGAGCCGTGGAAAGCTCCTGCTGATTCTTTTCAAGAGCGCGAGTGAATTGGATTTGCTCAGATTCAAGCCGTTTCAGTTCCTTTTGTACCTGTTCTCGTTTGAGTTCTAATTCTCGGTGTTGTTGACGCGCTTCGTTGAGAGCCTTGGTCTGGTCTTTTTGGGCGATCGTCGCTTTTGCGATCGCGCCTTCGCAATGCCCCAAAATTTGGTCAATTTCCTGCAACCTGCGGCGGAGGGCTGCAAGTTCGGGCGATTCTGCCGCGTGACCTGTGCCAAATCTGAGCGACGATCGATGTCCGCTACTTCCCCCGGTCATTGCGCCACTTGCTTCTAGCAATTCTCCATCAAGCGTGACGATCCGATATTGCCCTAAATGCCGCCGTGCATCGCCTAAAGTTTCAAAGACAACCGTTGTCCCAAACACATAAGCAAACACATCGTAGTAGCGCTCTTCAAACTCGATCAGATTGATCGCATAACCGATACAACCTTGCATCGATCGCATCGTTGCCCGATTGGGAATGTGTGGCGGGTTGAGTTTGTTGAGCGGGAGAAATGTGGCACGTCCAGCGCGGCGTTGTTTGAGAATGTCGATCGCAGCCGCCGCGATCGCGTCATCTTCGACCACGATATTTGCTAATCTCGCGCCGGCTGCGGTTTCTAAAGCAAGCTGATATCGCGGATCGACCTGTCCCAACTCTGCGACTAACCCACAAATGCCCGTCAATCCCATTTTCAGAATGACTTGTGAGGCTTGGGTTCCTTGTGCTTCTTGTACCGCTTGCGTTTGTGCTTCTAGTTTGTCTAACTTGCGTTGCTTGTCGCGTTGTTCTTCAAGGAGCCGTGATTGAGTTTGCTGTTGAATTTGTAATTCCTGTTCAACTGATGAAAGCGATGCTGCTAGTGATTGAACTTGAGTCATTGCAGCACTTAATTGCTGTGATAACTCGCCTTCTTCAATTTGCTGTTCGCTGAGTTGAGCGGTAGTTGTTCTGAGTGATTCGGTTTGGTCTTGAACTTGTCGATCGAGTTGATTAATCTTCTCTCCTAGTGCAGCTTGTTCAGTACGCTGAGGCTCCAATGATTTAATCAGTGTTTCAATGTGATGGTGTAACTGCGTTTGTTCCTGCACCCAAGCATCCGCATTTGCAGCAGAAGCATTCGCTTCATCGCGTTTACGATCGAGCAATTCCCGCGCCTGATCACGCTGCTGTTTTGCCTGAATTAGCTCTTGCGTGTCGATCAATTGTTTCTCGCGAGTTAAAGCGGTTGACGTTTGAATATTTCCTTGTAGATCCTGCTGCGATTTCGCTAAGTTCTCACTCAGTTCTCGACTAGCTTTCTGTAAGTCTTGCTGCTGACGCTCTAATTGTCGCAATTCAGCTTCGCGGGTGGCTAAAGTGGATTGCACTGCGATCAATTCTTCTTCACCGAGCGATCGCACATGAGCATTGAGTGCTTCTAACTCAACCGTCTTTTCATTCATTTGCAGATCGATCGCAGCAATTTGCTCGGTTAAATCTGCAATTTCTTTTTCACCCGCTTGAATCTGTTCCTGCAATTTGCGAACGCCTTGAGCCGCCTGCTCGTAGCGAATCACAGTTTCCCATTGTTCTTTGGCTTGCAGTTCAGATCGCAGTTTTTTGTATTTCTCAGCTTTGATTCGATCTTGCGCTAAGCGATCGCGCTGCTCGATTAATTCACGTTCAACAATGTGGAATTTATCTTCCTGATCCTTAACGGCATCGAGCTTATCTTTGGCTTGATTAATCTTGCGATCGAACGATGCGACTCCCGCCAATTCATCGATAATCTCACGCCGCTCTCGACCATTCATCGAGATGATTCGCGTGACATCCCCTTGAAGTACAACGTTGTATCCTTCCGGGTAAATCCGCATCCGTTCTAACTGTTCATGTAGCTCTGTTAGTGTGCATGGTTCACCATTGATGTAATAGTTTGATGTATAGGTTCCCTGCTGCGTTACACGAAGCTTACGAGTGACGCTCCATTCTGCATTAATCGAGCCATTGCCATTTCCATTCAATTCATAAACGGTATCCGGTTGATGTCCATTCTCGCGATGTGGCTCATTCAGCGAAACATCCGCGTTTTCTTCGTTCGGATTGCTTAATGCCTGAAACAAATCCAGCTCATCCGACAAATCAAACACCGTAGTTACGGCGGCTTCAACGGTCGATCGACCTTTCGATGCCTGCGTATGATTCACTAAATCCGGCAAGCGCTCCGCCCGCATTCCTTTCGAGCCAGCAAGACCGAGACAAAACAACAGAGCATCGAGCAGATTCGATTTTCCTGACCCGTTTGGTCCTGAAATCACAGTAAATCCCGGCAGCAACGGAATCGGCGTTGTGCCGCCAAAGGATTTGAAGTTAGTCAGTTCAACGCGCTTGACGTACACAGGGGTTGAGTAAAAATCAGTGTTTAGTGTAGCCCGGAATCCGACAATTAAACGAGAATCATCGGATTTCTATCATAGATAGCACACTTAGAACGCTTGATCTACATAATTTTGAATATTTTGTCTCAAGTTAGAGCATTACTGTCATGAAATTCACTGCGTCCGTTGTGCGGCATACTCTTGCAAGGTCATACAATCGCCAGCCTCATAATCTGCGTAAGCTGCTTGAATTTCAGCAATGTCTTCTGGAGAATCTTCTTCATCGTCGAAAAGCTCAGCGTCGAGAACTTGCCACAATTGCCGCTTTTCTGAGAGGTCTAGAGAAGAAACAGCTTCTAGAAGCGATCGATCAGGAAATTTCTACTTTCAGGATGTTCTCAGACATTGCAAGTCCCCTTAAGTTGCC
Organism: Cyanobacteria bacterium FACHB-DQ100; assembly: GCA_014695195.1. NCBI lineage: Bacteria > Bacillati > Cyanobacteriota > Cyanobacteria bacterium FACHB-DQ100. Next base: position 168,747 of record JACJNW010000019.1, read on the forward strand.
TATCCTCATTGTGCCTGGTTCAATTTGGCAATGCAAAGCGATCAAGTATTTACTCAACTGATGTTAGGACGATCGTTCGCGATACCCACTAGAGAAGTGGAGTATATTATCACTGGTATTCTTTAATATCTATCACTAATGAAATCTTTAGGCTCTTTTCTAATAAGTCTCTCTCTTAGCCTCATCGCTTGCACAACTGTTACAGTGCAGACACCCCAAACATCTCAATCCTCTCAAACTCCCCAAGCAGAAAGTACACCAAAAGATCCACCAGTAACAAATACACCGACTGAAACAGCGCCTTCTCCAATTAATAAATCTCTTCAATCGTCCAAGCAGATCAATGCGTCCTGTAATTATGCGGCTGGTAAGGCTGTAGGAGGGCAGGAAATCAATGTTGATCTTTGCTCAATCCGAGTAAAAAATTCACAGTCTGTGGCTTTCATTTACTACTTAAACAGCGATCAAGTAGAAAGCGAGGCAGACTGTTCTAATAGAACTTGGGTAACTTTTCCAGAAAGACAAGTCAATCGGCCGCAATCTCCCGCCACACAAAATATGCTTGATACTGTTTGTAGCCGCCGAAATTCTACCAGTAGCACAACTTCATCAGCAGGGACGGCAATTGTATTTGATCCCCCATCTAATGTCCGTGTGTCACCTAACGGAGCTATTTTATGTTCTGTGCAAAAGAAAACAACAATCAATATTTATGGCTCTGATGGCTCTTGGTATAAAACAGACGTTTGCGGATCAATTGGCTTTATTCATGCTGATCAGGTAAGGTTTTAGCTATCGCATGATAAAAAGCGCCCAAGTTTCCCTGGACGCTCTAAAACATTTCGAGAATTGTCTTAAGTCAGTGCATCTGCACCCGCAACCACTTCCAGCAGTTCTTGAGTAATTGCCGCCTGACGTGCCTTGTTGTACGACAACGTAAGCGAACCAATCAAATTCTTGGCGTTATCACTCGCGTTGTTCATCGCTGTCATCCGAGCCGCCAACTCACTCGCCGCTGCCTCTTGCAGCGCTCTGAGCAATTGGTTATTCAGATACAACGGCAACAGCGCATCGAGAATTTGCACCGGATCTTGCTCGAAGATCATGTCTTGCGGGAAGCTTTGAACTTCAGGAGCCGCGACTCGTTCACGTTCAACTTGGAACTGTCCGCCGCGAGTTGTGAGCCGGAAAATTTCATCATCAGAAACTTCCAACCCTTGCGGATCGAGCGGTAACAATGTTTGAACCACCGGACGAGACGCAATCAAGGACACGAATTTCGTGTAGATTAACTCAACTCGATCGACACTCTCCGACAAGAACTGAGTCAGCACCACATCCGCGATTTGTGCTGCTTCTGCTGAGGTTGGAATCTGCTCTAAGCCTGAATAGCTTTCGACGATCGGATAGTCCCGACGCTGGAAATACTGTGCCGCTTTACGCCCAACTACAACCATTTTGTAGTCGATGCCTTCCGCTTTCAGTTCTTGAGCGCGGTTTTCAGCCCGACGAATCACGTTGGCATTGTAGCCGCCGCACAATCCTCGATCGCCTGAAATCACAAGCAATCCAACGGTTCCAACGTCGCGCCTTCTCAAGAGCGGCAGATCTGCTTCTTCAAATCTCAATCGCGCTTGCAAGCCGTATAGCACTTGCGCGAGGCGATCAGCGAACGGACGAGTTGCTGTCACTTGTTCTTGTGCCCGACGCACTTTCGCTGCTGCCACGAGCCGCATCGCTTCTGTAATCTTTTTGGTGTTCTTGACCGACTGAATGCGATCGCGAATAAATTTTAGGTTTGCCATAGTTTGAAACGATTTTAGAGTTTAGATTTTGGATTCTGGATCAATCTAAAATCCAAAATCCGAAGCTGTTTCAGAGAGCGGTTTATCTGAGTTCAAATTGCTTAGGGTCTACCTTCTAAATCCCCCACTTGTAAAGAACCTCAAACCAAGAAAGTCTCGATTTTCAAAGTTCCTCAGAATGGGGGATTTAGGGGGCAGAAGTCGTTTTCAACGAAGCAAAATAAACTACGCAGCAGCCATCATGGTTTGCTTCGTCTCGGTAATCGCTTCTTTCAGCAGACCTTCAGCTTCATCGGTCAACACTTTCTGACCTTGAACGATTTCCACATACTTCGGCTTACCGGTCTTCAGATAGTCACGCAAGCTCTTCACAAACGTCGTTACCTTATCAACCGGGATATCATCCAAATATCCATTGATACCGGAGTAAATGACAGCAACTTGTTCCGCAACCGACAGCGGCGAGTATTGCGGCTGCTTCAGAATTTCACGTAGACGAACACCACGCGCCAATTGATTCTGAGTCGCTTTATCCAAGTCAGACGCGAACTGTGCGAATGCTTCCAATTCTGCAAACTGTGCAAGCTCCAGTTTCACCTTACCCGCAACTTTTTTCATCGCTTTGGTTTGTGCTGCCGAACCCACGCGCGATACCGAGATACCCGCGTTTACAGCAGGACGCAGACCCGCGTTGAACAAGTCAGACGACAAGAAGATTTGACCATCGGTAATCGAAATTACGTTAGTCGGAATATATGCCGAAACGTCACCTGCTTGAGTTTCGATGATCGGCAATGCAGTCATGCTACCGCCGCCCAATTCATCGCTGAGTTTCGCTGCACGTTCGAGCAAGCGGGAGTGAACGTAGAACACATCTCCCGGATAAGCTTCACGTCCCGGTGGACGACGCAGCAAGAGCGACATTTGACGGTAAGCCTGAGCTTGCTTCGACAAGTCATCATAGATAACTAAGGTTGCTTTGCCTTTGTACATGAAGTACTCAGCCAAAGCTGCACCCGTGTAAGGCGCGAAGTATTGCAGAGTTGCCGGATCGTTTGCGTTTGCAGCAACCACGATCGTATATTCCATCGCGCCCCGATCTTGCAGCACTTGCACAATGTTTGCCACGGTCGAAGCTTTTTGACCGATCGCAACATACACACAGATCACGTCTTCACCCTTTTGGTTCAGAATCGTGTCTACCGCAACCGAAGTCTTGCCGGTTTGACGGTCTCCGATAATCAACTCACGCTGTCCCCGACCGATCGGAATCATAGAGTCGATCGCGGTAATTCCGGTTTGCATCGGCTCACAGACCGACTTCCGCGCAATGATGCCCGGAGCCATTGACTCGATCAGGCGAGTTTCGGTCGTATTGATGTCGCCTTTTCCGTCTAAAGGACGTGCCAGAGCATCGACTACGCGACCGATCATTGCCTCACCGACAGGAATTTGAGCAATCCGTCCGGTAGAAGTCACGGAGCTTCCTTCTTGGATGCTGCGACCGTCGGACATCAATACCGCACCGACGTTATCTTCCTCCAGGTTCAGCGCCATGCCGACGGAACCATCTTCAAACTGCACCAGTTCACCGGACATGCACTTATCCAACCCATAGATCCGCGCAATGCCGTCACCGACCTGCAACACGGTTCCGACGTTGGAAACTTTCACGCCTTGATCGTAACTTTCGATCTGTTGGCGAATAATATTGCTAATTTCGTCTGGTCTGATTGCTGCCATTGGAAACCTCTGTTAAAGGATGAGAAATGAAAGGAAAAAGGGAGTTAGTTTGAACTGCTCAAACGTAGCGTAATCCGTCGCAACTGACCGCGCAGACTCGCATCAATCACTTGTGAACCAACTTTAATGATCACACCACCGATCAATTCTGGATCGATCTTAGTTTCGATTTCGACTGAGTTCGCATTCGTCATTGCAATGACTTTCTCGCGAATCGCATTCTTCTGATCATCGTTCAGTTCAACCGTCGAAGTGACTTCTGCTAAAACAGCTTGCTTCAGCTTCCGGTACAGTCTTTGGTATTGCTGACAGATGCCTTCGAGAAACATCACGCGGCGACGATCGACGAGCAACATGATGAAATTCCGCATGAACGGATGCACCGCATCACCGAACACCTGAGACAAAACTTCTCTCTTGAGATCGCCTTTTGCCAAAGGATTCGCGATAAAGTCCTTCAGGTCTTGTGAACCGTTCAATGTATCGAGAATGTTGCCAACATCTTCAGCAAATCGATCGGTGAGATCATTCGACTTTCCCAAAGACATCAACGCCTGAGCGTAGGGATCTAAAACTTCTGACCTTAAAATATTCTCTGCCATCGCTCTACCCCTCGCTCAATAACGCAATACTGCGATCGACTAACCGTTGCTGAGACTCATCATTCAAGCGTCCCGGCAATTCGCCTTCTGCGCGTTGCAGTGCTAGAGTTGCCACTCGCTGACGCAATTCATTAATGATGCGCTCTTGCTCTGAAGACAAATCTGCGGCTGCGGTTTCACGCATCCGAACGATATCTTGTTCAGCTTTCGCCAAAATATCGTCGCTTGCTTTCTTCGCAGCAGCTTCCGCGTCAGAACGAATCTTTGTGGCTTCTTGTTGGGCTTGAGCAAGCTTCTGCTGTTGTTCAGCGAGTTTAGACGCAGCCGTCTTCTTGCGGGTTTCTGCTTCTGAAATCGCAGTCTCGATCGCGGTGCGGCGTTCGGTCAAGGTTTTACCGAGGAAACCTCGTCCAAAGTAAACGACGATCGCAATCACGATGCTGAGGTTAATCAGGTTGGTTTCGAGGATATCGAAATTGAATCCGAAACCGCCCCCCTCTGCTTCTGCCAGTAAACTCACCCCGCTGGCGAGTCGCAAATATATTTCCATGACACTTATCCAAAACTGCGCGTGACTATCCCAAGTTCATTGGGCCCAAACCGGACGGGGAACTTAAAATTCATTGGGAGCCTTGATTAACCAGCAGCCTCGTTAAACTCCAGTTAGCAATTTATCTAGAATTTCACGGCTTAAGGCTTCAACCTGTTGTTCCAACGTTTGAAGCGCTTCTTGTTTTTGCTGGTCTAACTCCTTCTGAGTTTGTTCCCGCTGTTGTTGTGCTTCTTGTTGCGCCGCTGCAATTTTCTGTGCTGCGATTTGATTGGCTTCGGCTTGAGCTTGGGCGATCGTATTTTGATATGCCCGACGCGATGCTGCGAGTTCAGTTTCGTACTGCTTAGCTAACATTTCAGCCTTTGCCAACCGCTCTTTCGCATCTGCTTCACTGCCTCGAATAAAATCGTTACGATCTTCAACCACTTTAGTGAGCGGCTTGAAGAACACAGCGTTTAGCACTGCGACCAACAGTAAAAATTGCACCGCCATCAACGGCAGCGTTGCGTCAAAATCAAACATGATGAGGAGAAGAATGAAGATGAATAAGAAAGCGAGATCTGGAAGGCCTTCCAGATCTCAGGCTTCATACTTATGCGAAGGGGTTCGCGAACAGCAATACCAGCGCGATCACAAGACCGTAGATGGTCAGCGATTCCATGAACGCGAGGGTCAGCAGCAAAGTACCCCGGATTTTTCCTTCTGCTTCAGGCTGACGAGCGATCCCTGCAACCGCTTCTCCCGAAGCGTTACCTTGACCGATACCAGGTCCGATTGCAGCAAGACCGATCGCGAGAGCAGCAGCGATTACAGAAGCAGCAGCAATGGTAGGATTCATAGTTCTTTCCTTTGAGTTGAATACGGTGAACAGATTGGGTCTACGGCGCGTGTTCTTCTTCGCCGTGACCTTCGAGTGCTTCATGAATGTAAGCACCCGCCAGAGTCGCAAACACGAGCGCCTGAATTGCACTGGTAAATAGACCCAGCAGCATCACAGGCAGGGGAACAAAGAGCGGCACTAGAAGCACCAATACACCAACCACCAACTCATCCGCCAAGATGTTGCCAAAAAGTCGGAAGCTGAGGGAAAGCGGCTTGGTGAAGTCCTCTAGAATCGCAATGGGCAGGAGAACCGGAGTCGGCTGAACGTACTTCGCAAAGTAGCCCAACCCTTTCTTACTGAAGCCTGCGTAGAAATAAGCCAGCGACACTAAGAGCGCTAAAGCAACGGTGGTGTTGATGTCGTTTGTTGGGGCAGCCAGCTCGCCTTCTGGTAATTTGATTAATTTCCAGGGAACGAGGGCACCCGACCAGTTGGAGGCAAAGATGAACAGAAACAGGGTGCCAACGAAGGGAACCCAGGGACGGTACTCTTTTTCGCCAAGCTGGTTTTTGGTCAACTCTCGCACAAACTCTAGCGCGTACTCCATCAAGTTCTGAACGCCTTTTGGAATGCGTTGCGGGTTGCGGGTTGCCAGCACCGAAGCGCCGACCAACAGCCCGATCACAATCCAGGAGACGATAAAAACCTGCCCATGAATCTTTAGATTGCCAATTTGCCAGTAGAGATGATGACCCACCTCTAGGTTGGCTAACGGTAAAATGTTGGGAGCGTCGAGGAAATTTAGCATTTCAGTTCAGGCGGCTTTTCCCAGATTCAAGGAGCAATATTTTTCTGCGAATTTCTATTACTTAACTCTGAGTTTGATCAGGCGTGAATAGAGTTCGCAAGGTGTACACGAGCAGCGTACCTTTATACGTGAGAAATCCCAGAAATACAGGTAACACATGGAGTTCTTTCATTTGGGTCGCGACAATAATCACTCCCGCAAAAATCGCTAAATGTGTTTTGCTAATCTGTTGTTTCTCGGTACCGAGGCGTTCTACGTTTCGTGCCAATAACTTTAAGTAAACCACACCTGTACACGCTCCAATTAAATAATTCAGAGCAGTGTTGAGCGAATAGAAATACCAGACGGGAAAGAAGATCAATCCGGTGAGGACAATGGTTGTAATTAACAACTCGTTTTGGAGTCGATAATATTCCACCATTGAGGCACTCGGCTCTGGTGTTTCTGTACCAGTGTGGATCGTTTCTTCCATAGCAGGCGCGGCTCCAAAGTTAGGTCTACATTGCCATGATAACGATCGAATTCGGTTGATATCCGAGCGATCCCGACAATGCTGAACCACGAGTCATCATATCATGTGGAGGTAATAATACTTAATGACTTTCGATAGGGCGATTTTTTTGATTCAGGATAAAAGAATTTCTAATCTGTCAATGATCAAAAGTGACTAGAGTGTGCTAGGTGTAACTTTTGTGATCCATAAGGTAACAAGCCTAACTCAGTATCAAGGATAATTCCTAGCCATGGGTATACAGCGACAATCTGAAGGAGAAAGCTAATTATGAAAAAAAGAGCAGGAACTACAAATTGTCCCCAATTGCAAATAGTAATTCGTTGAGAATCCAGCACCTTGCTGAGTGTGCCGAACAGAGTACTAACGAAAGCTCCTACGACTAATCCCGTAATGATTCCAAGTATGAGTGTAAAAAATATAAGAGCGAACTCCATGACTAAGACATTAATCGCTTTAATTATCGCCACAATCGTGAGTAGTAACGTAGGAGCGCTCCCACCGGCTGCTCCTAACCTAAGACTTAGTAAAGCAATTCTCCAAAATTGCTGATCGTCATACATTCATCGGACTCCGAGCCATGAGTTTCGTCAAGCTTACAGTACCTGTAGAGAAAATCGTTTGTGATCAATGCTTCTGATTAATTGGAAGTTGCTCGATCGAGTTCTCGTAATATAGAGGCATCCGCTTTTGATAAGGAATTCGCTTGTGAAATTTAGCGTAATGCTCGCTCGTGATGTAGATGGCGTTTAGATTGTCGAGTGTCCGAGTATTCTTGGGTACATAAGTCAGGGTGAGACCAAACGAGAAGCACTGGAAAATATTTAGAGATGCGATCGCAACGTGTTTAAGTAGACAAGCTTAATTAAAACCGATCCGCCCTCACCTTAACTCTCTTCCACAGGAGCTTGGGTGGACATGATAGCTTCTCCAGGAAGAGGGCTGAGTGAGAGTAGATTCAGGGTTGATTTAATCCACAATCCCTAATAGAAGAAACGCAAGAACTTTGTCGATCGACCGCTTCAAGCGGTATCCTGCATAAGACTGAAGAACTGAGAGCGAGTTAACTAAAACACAGTCACTCGTCTCTTGCTGATTGTGATACCGTGGGCGAACCGAAATCGTATGAAACCGTCTCTTAGATTACTGACTTTAGGTGTGGGAGTTTGGATGATCCTTGGATTGATCGGTGCGGCATTCGCCAATCCTGCCCGGACTCAAACCGATCCGGAACCTCCCACCTCCAATTTCACCCTAGCCGCAAGCCGCGACGCAGAGGGCGATCCAACGCCGCCGTTTATGATCACGCAAGCTCTTGCAACACGCAAGCCCAACCCCGCAAAACTCACGCTCAAGCCGCAGACGACCGCTCAAGGCGGATCGACTCCATCCCCTTCTGCACCCCTCCCTGCTCCAGCAGGATCGCCGCGCACTCCGAATCCCGCACCCGCCGCAACTCCCACTCCGACCACTCCGGCTCCAACCACGCCAGCAACCGGAGGAGCCAATCAACTCGTTCCTACCCCCGCCTCCCTCGACCCCTCGCCCAACCGCCTTCAGTTTCCTACCCAGCCCGGAGAAGTTCAAGTCCGAGCGACGCAGCCGATTACTCTCCAGCAAGCTTTAGAACTGGCAGAACGCAATAACCGCGATTTAGAAGTGGCGCGTTTACAAGTCGAGCAAAGCCGCGCCGCGATTCGTGAAGCCAGAGCAGGTAATTTTCCCACGCTCGGACTGACGGCAAACTTAACTCGATCAGGCAGTGTCTTCATCACGCAAGACACGCAGCAAAACAGTTTTCTCGATCAGCTTGGCGTTGATTCCGGCAACAGTGGTGCCACCCGTACCGCCTTCAGCACAGGCGCACAGCTCAACTACGACCTCTTCACATCAGGATTACGTCCTGCCCAGATCGAAGCCGCAGAGCGTCGATCGCGGGGCGCAGAACTCCAGCTTGAGCAAACTCGCGAAGACTTGCGCTTACAGGTATCGAACGATTATTACAGCCTGCAAAACGCAGATTCTCAAGTAGCAATCAACGAAGCAGCGGTTCGCAATGCTGAAGCAAACCTGCGAGATTCTAGAGCGCAGGAAACCGCAGGGCTAGGGACTCGATTCGACACGCTCAGAGCCGAAGTCAACTTAGCCAATGCGGCTCAGTTGTTACGCAACGCCCAAGCCAACCAAGAAATTGCGCGACGACAACTGGCACAGCGGCTTAGTTTAGCTGAAACGGCAACGCTCACCGCCGCTGATCCCGTGCAGCCTGCCGGGACTTGGACAATTCCGCTCGAAGACAGCATTGTTTTAGCGTACAAAAATCGGGCAGAGCTAGAACAGCAGCTTGTACAACGCGAAATTAGTCAAACGCAAATTCGAGCCGCCCGCGCCCAAAATGGCGTAACCCTAAGCCTTGTTGGGGCTTACAATTTTCAGCGATCGGACACCACCACTAGCTCCGCCCGCAATTCAGACAACTACAGTCTAGGACTGCAAGCCCGTTGGAACTTGTTTGACGGCGGCGCAACCAACGCCCAAATCGCTCAGCAAGAGCGCAACCGCGAAATTGCTGAAGCTCGATTTGCCCAAAACCGCAACCTGGTTCGTTTCCAAGTCGAGCAAGCCTTCGCCAACCTGCAAGCAAACCTAGCGAATATCAATACCACGCAGCAATCGGTAGCACAGGCAGAAGAAGCGCTGCGGCTGGCGATTTTGCGCTTTCAGGCAGGGGTTGGTACACAAACCGATCGCATTAGCGCAGAAGCAGCCCTGACCCAAGCCCAAGGCAACCGCGTTAGCGCCATCATCAACTACAACCTCGCGCTTGCCCAGCTCCGACGCGCCGTGAGTAACTTAAGTCCCTGAGCCATTTTGCTCAATTCTCGGCACAATAGTTCTGAGCCTTCTCGACCCACTGTTGTTCTCTCGACTCGTTTTATGACTCACTCTTTTTCTCATGCTGCTTTGATGATTCGGATTCTAATCCTGTCGGGGCTGATCGGGGTCAGTGGTATCGCCCGCGTTCAGGCGCAAACTCTCGATTCCAAGGCGAAGCAAAGCGCAGATCCAATTCCAACCGTAAACATTGAACCTGCCGTACCTGCGGCTCCGCCTAGCGGAGATGCCTTTATCGATCGCACCGATTACAGTTTGGGAGCAACCGAGCGCATCGAAACGCCTGCGGTGGTCGCAAAGCCATCTGCCCCCGTTGCTCCGCGTCGATATGAAGTGGCGGAAGCAGTGAGCGCAGCTCCCGTTGAAGTCGGCGGCTTTAACTTATCGTCTAGGGGAATTGAGTGGAATGCAGTGGCTCCCTCAAACCCGATCGGCTCCGCCTATAGCACTGTTCAAACCTATTTCAATCGCACGATTCGCCCGATCGGTCGAGTCGGCAACGGGGATTTGAAGCTCATTTTCCCCCTAGCGATTCCGTCTCCGATTACGTCGATTTTTGGCTGGCGGGTGCATCCGATTAGCGGTGATACGCGACTGCACACCGGAACAGATTTAGGTGCGCCACTGGGAACTCCGGTATTAGCAGCGCTGACAGGTCGGGTGATCATGGCGGAATTCTTTGGCGGATATGGGTTAGCCGTAGCGCTCGAACACAATGCGGGCGCACAGCAAACCCTTTACGCTCACTTGTCTGAGATTTTCGTCAAGCCTGGAGACATTGTGAAACAGGGTGCGGTCGTGGGACGAGTTGGCAGCACCGGAAACTCGACTGGGCCGCATTTGCACTTTGAAGTGCGGCAGCAAACCACAGACGGATGGGTGGCGCTGGATGCGGGAGCATCGCTAGAAACAGCGATGGCAGAATTGGTTAAGTCGATGCAAGTCGCTCAGAAACCGCAAACGCCCTAATCTTCACCTAATCTTCAACAGTGCCATCCGATCGAATCATGTCTTGGACGATCGCTGACTTCAGGAGTGCGCTACTCATCTCTGCGCGGGTAAAGTTGGCGCGAGTAAGGTCGGCGTAGCTCAGGTCAGCACGTCCAAGGTAAGCTTCGACTAAAACAGCATCGATCAACTGAGCGTGTTGAAGATTCGCACGGCTGAGATCAGCGTGATTTAATTTAGCGCGGGTAAGAGTTGTGTGAGTCAGTACAACTTTATGTAATTTGGCGTGATTCAGCGTGGCTTCGGTCAAGATTGCCGATCGCAGATCCGCTTGAGTGAGAATCGCTCGATTTAACTTCGCGTCTTTCAGGTTCGCGTGGCTCAAGTTGGCTTCGGTTAAATCAGCCTCCGTGAGAAACGCTCCGGTCAGGATTGCCTCACTGAGGCTGGCTTGGGTTAGCGTGGCTTGGCGTAGATTTGCTTCGCTTAAATTGGCTCCTGCGAGATTCGATCGACTTAAATCCGCTCCGGTTAGGTTCGCGCCTCGTAAATCCGCTCCCCGCAGATCTGCACCGCGTAACACCGCGCCTTCGTAGCTTCTTTTCTCTTCTCGAAAATTGGCTCCATGCAGATCCGCCCCGCGCAAATCAGCGCCGCTAAAGTTGGTGTTGCGTAAATCCGCACCGCTGAAATTGGCATCTACGATCGAGGCAAGCGAGAGATCGGCTCCCCGCAAATCAGCATCCTTGAGGATTGCACCATGTAGATCGGCATCGCGCAAATTGGCATTGAGCAGAGTTGCTTGGCTTAGGTTTGCACCACTCAAGCTGGCATGAGTAAGATTGGCGCGAGTTAAGGTGGCGCGATTGAGATAGGCAAAGGTCAAGACTGCGTGATTTAAGTCGGCTTGGGTGAGATTAGCGCCGATCAGATCTGCGTAAGTGAGATCAATGCCTGCAAAGTTTTTGCCAATAAACTCTAATTCTCCCGCGTCGTATCGTTGCAGCAATTCTTGAGCATTCATGGCGAAGCAAGCTTTTGAAGATCCTCAGTCCTAGTTTGCCCGTTGCGATCTCTTTGTTTCACAAGCTGGGCTGGGTGGAGCTTGCGAGAGTCGCATCTGCAACGCTACTGGCTCTCAGTGAGACCAAAAGGGTTTGACGCAAAGTGTAGTAACTTGATTTGAGCGATCGCGTCAAAACAGGCACGATTTCTAAATAAGTCTCTGGCTCTTTAAGCTGGCTAGCTTTGTGAATTAGAAGCTGCTGAAATTCGTCGATCGTTTCTACTTGAGTCAAACTCGTTCTCAGCAATCCATCTAAACTATAAAGCTTGAGGTTTGACCAATCTTGGGGACAGAATTCAAACACATAATAGACCGCTGAAAATAAAAGGATTTTTGCTTTCAACGGGTTTGTGTATTTCAAAATTTCTCGACGCACATCGAACAGATCAATCCGTTCTGCTTGAGCAGGTTCAGAGCCTGAATTTTTTTTTCCATAAAAAGGTTCCACTTCGCGCAGAATAATCTCTGCAACTAGCGAATACTCGGCCGGTTTATTCAGCGTTTTGACGATCGTACTCAAGCCCGGTCGTAAGTCTTCTAGAGTGGGATAACGTTGCATCAACTCGTTCAGCAACTCTGCTGTTGATACCTGGTCGATCACGCATGAATTCGCCTCCCAATATCGCCGGCAAGTATAGATTAATAGCTTTTTAATCCGGCTGATATTGACATCTTGATCTAATGTCGTCGCTCGCGTTGAAGCAGTAACGATCGTGGTGGCATCTTGGGCATAAGCTCGTTCTAAAATGGAGAGAATAATCTGCCCGATCAAAGCATATTCAGCCGATTTATTCAGCGTTCCGATTTGATACGTTAAGCGCGATCGTAGCTGTGCGAACGTCGGATAGGCTTGTCTCACTTCTTCTATCAGCGAATACCAACTCAGTGCATCGAGACGAGTGCAATCGCCCTCCCATTGATCACGACAGAGATAAAACAGCAGCTTTTGGATGCGGACGGCGTTTGGATTGTGTTGAAGTTCGCCAATCACATTGAGAATTGCACTCGGTAGTGTCGCTCCGATGGGGGTAATCGATTCGCGCATCGTCTTGGTTAACTCTTCGGGGCTAGAGTTCCCCAATGGCTCGAAGAGTTAACCCGCATCACCATCGCTTTATAATGGTGATCTTTGATTAAACACGCGCATTCATATGGCTAACCTATACACGGTTGAAATTCGGCATCAAGGGCAGACTCACATCATCGAAGTTCCCGAAGACCGCACTATTCTGGACGTTGCTAACAACGAGAAAGGCTTAGAGCTGCCAGTATCTTGTACAGCAGGGGTCTGTACAACCTGTGCCGCATTGATTACAGAAGGAACTGTCGATCAAAGTGAGGGAATGGGTGTCAGTCCTGATCTGCAAACTCAAGGTTATACGCTGCTTTGCGTCGCTTATCCTCGATCGAACATCAAGCTTGAAACCGAAAAAGAAGAAACCGTTTATCAAAAACAATTCGGACAGCAAGGATGATTACGGATTTCATTACGATCGAACTAACCCTTCCGGGTTCTGTTGGCGAACTGCATCACTCGATCGAGCAGCAGTTACGCGCTTTCGGAGAGCCGTTACGTTGGGCAATTACGCGAGTGAATTCGCAAACCGTTGAAATTGAAGCAGTCGTCACTCGTGAATAAGCCGTACACTGTCGGATTGATTGTTCCAACCGGAATCGGAGCCGCGATCGGCGGGTATGCAGGCGATGCGTTGCCTGTTGCTCGTGCGATCGCTGAAGTTGCTGATCGCTTGATCACGCACCCCAATGTCCTGAATGGGGCACAGCTTTACTGGAATCTGCCGAATGCTCTCTATGTTGAAGGCTATGGTTTAGATCAGTTTGCAGTGGGGCACTGGGGCTTATTGCCGCAAGCCTCGAACCGAATTGGATTGATTCTCGATCGGGCGATCGAACCTGATCTACAACTCAGACATCTACAGGTTGCAGATGCGGCTAGAGCGACGTTGGGACTCAATTTAACAGACTATGTTGTGACGGATCAGCCGTTGAATGTAGAGCTGAGAACAGCGAAATCGGGGGCAACTTGGGGAACGATCGGACATCCCGATAGCTTGCTCAGAGCGGCTGAAAAATTGATTGATCAAGCAGGAGCGACTGCGATCGCGGTTGTAGCTCGATTTCCTGATGATCCGAGCAGTGAGGCTTTGCAGGATTATAGATACGGTCAAGGCGTGGATCATTTAGCTGGAGCAGAGGCGGTAATCAGTCATTTGATTGTTCGTACCTTCCGAGTGCCTTGCGCTCATGCACCTGCGTTGTCTCCATTGCCGATTGATCCGAACTTATCACCGCGATCGGCTGCTGAAGAACTCGGTTATACCTTTCTGCCTTGTGTGTTAGTTGGACTGAGCCGCGCCCCCCAGTTTACGGAATTTCCGAATGCTCATGCGATTTGGGCGGATCAGATGAATGCGCTGGTAATTCCGGCATCAGCGGCAGGAGGCAGTGCAATCTTAAGTTTGAGCCAGTCTAAAACGCGAATTATTGCAGTTGAGGACAATCAAACAAAATTACAGGTTCGACCGGAAGCATTGGGAATTCGATCGATGATCGTAAAGTCTTATCTCGAAGTGATCGGGGTGCTAATCTGCGATCGCGCGGGGATCAATCCTGCTGCTTTGAGTCCAGAAATTTCTTCACTTCGCCCTTTAGATCGATCGCAATTTTTGGGGGTGGAACGCCCTAGTATCCTTTCTGAGTCTTGAGTTATATTCAAGGCTCAGTTAGAAATAAGCGCGGTAAGACTCCAGTGGCAGAACAAATCCCTGATACACCCGAAATGCAGCCGCTCACCCGCATCCAAGTTCTGATTGCGATGGGTGTGACTGCTGTTGTTTTATTAGTTGTCTCTAAAGTTTGGTTGCACTTCAGCGCAGTGCCGCTGCTTGCGGTGCGATTTTCGGTGCAATCGCTACTACAAGGGATTGGATTGGGAATTGGGATTTCGGTTGCGAGTGCGATCGTCTACCGCATCTGGGCGGAATACCGTAGAAGTGCAAATGAATATCTGACGCTGGTGATAAAGCCGCTGCTACTTCCGGACATCCTCTGGCTGGGACTGCTCCCTGGATTAAGCGAAGAATTATTATTTCGGGGTGTGATGCTGCCGGAGATTGGGCTGGATTTTGTAGGCGTTCTGCTCTCTAGTCTTTGCTTTGGAGTGCTGCACATGAGCAATTTGAAGCAATGGTCGTATGTGGTCTGGGCATCGATCGTCGGGATTGCGCTGGGAATGAGTGCGGTTTGGACAGGGAATTTATTGGTGCCGATCGTGGCGCACATTCTAACGAATCTGATTTCTGGAGCGTTTTGGAAGTTGAGCGATCGGGCTTCAAAAATATGATCATCAAAAAAGCCCAGTTCCATTGAAGAACTGGGCTTTTTAATTTGGTGGCGGGGCATGGATTTGAACCATGGACCTTCGGGTTATGAGCCCGACGAGCTACCAGACTGCTCTACCCCGCGTCGAATTCCCAACTCGTCTAGTATAACCATAACTCCCCGAAAGTTGCAATACCTAATTTAAAGCGAGAAGATAGAGAAGTTCTGTTCGAGCCAATTTTAGAGAGTCTAGTCATGGCAACTTGGCGCTGCGTCAAATATTGTGGAGCTTGCTGCAATCTCGATCCGAGCGATCGACCCGATTTAGAAGACTACCTCAACCCCGAAGAACTCTACCTTTATCTCAGCATGGTCGGCGAAGATGGCTGGTGCGTCAATTTCGACAAGATTACCCGCGAATGCAGCATTTATGAAGATCGCCCCCGCTTCTGTCGCGTTACGCCGGAGACGTTCGAGGAAATGTTTGGGGTTGAGCCAGAAGAAGTGAACGATTTCGCGATCGACTGCTGCCGTGAACAAATTGAAGGCGTTTATGGCGATCGCAGTCTAGAGCTGCTGAAATTCGAGCGAGAGATCGGTCTCTAGCAAAAATTTGCAAATCCGAGTATAGTGACAGATAATGAAAAGAAAATGAAAACAGCTTCATGTCTTCCAACCTACCCGTTACAGAAACCAGAGAACTGCTGATTCTCGAACAGACTCAACCCGCGAAAGCAAAGTCTTCCTTTCTTAGCGTGTTTGGCTCGACGTTTATCACCATTTTTCTTGCAGAACTCGGAGACAAAACACAGCTTGCAACGCTACTGATGAGCGCCCAATCTCACGCTCCCTGGGTCGTGTTTGCGGGAGCGGCTTCTGCGCTGGTTGCAACCAGCTTGGTCGGGGTTCTTGTCGGGCGCTGGCTGTGTCAGAATATCTCTCCGAAAACCTTAGAGAAGGCAACAGGCGGAATTCTGCTTTTGGTCGCGGCGCTGTTGGTTCTAGATGTAGTGAGGATGTAGACAATGGACTGGCAACTGATTGGAATTAGTTTTGTCACTGTGTTTCTCGCGGAGCTAGGCGATAAGAGTCAACTTGCAGCGATCGCGCTCAGCAGTAATTGTAATAATTCCGCAAAAGCAATCTTCTTTGGAACTGTGACAGCGCTGATTCTTGCGAGTTTGATTGGGGTCGTGCTGGGTGAAGGCACAGCACACTTATTACCCACGAAGTGGACAAAGATTATTGCTGCGATCGGCTTTGTGATTCTAGCGGTTCGATTGTTATGGTTTAGCGGCACCGAAGAAGAAGCCGCAAAATAACAAGGAAAAAGCCTCCAGCATTGGAGGCTTTTTTTAATGGAGTTCACCGCATCCAAACTTGTTAAAATTCGCGCTTCAGCAGCCAGCTGCCTGCAAGCAACTTAGACGCTTCCAGCACCCAATAGGCGACATGAAGCTGATTCATTCCTGCTGGAATGTGAGTGGGTTCAAACCAGTTCAGGTTTAATCCGAGCGAACTCATTTGCGGGGATAGAAAATAAGTGCAAGCGATCGTAATTGCAAATAAAGCACCTGCCAGCACCGTTGAAATGGGTGCATTCTCGGATTGTTGCCGGACTAATACCGCCGTCAAAACAAAGGCAGCACACAGCAACTCTAAACGATTAAATATCCAAAAAATTCCATACCCAGCCGTTGCAAAGTCAGCTTGCGACATCATTCCAGCCGCAAAAAGGCTTGGCATGATCACAAAATCAAGCAATATGCTACTGCTGATCCAGAATGATAAAGCGAGCACTAAACTTTTGTGCCAACTAATAGACTTGAAATCGGCCCTTGAAACGATCGCCATCGCCTAAACCTATGCTTGAAATGTTCTAAATTCAGACTAACAAATCCCCCTGTAAGCAGTTGGCATGGATAGAAAACTTAGCAAATGATTCGATTTAACAATAAAGGGTCTAGCTCATAAAAACTAGACCCTTTATTCAAATGAAAGTAATGTGAATCGAGGTGGACTAAAATCCTGCAACATCCAAACTGAAGAGATACAAATTCCTCCTTGATATCTAACAGTACGAACTTAATCAGCAACGTATCGAAATCATTGAGACATTCAGTTGCAGGTGCTTTGAGGCGGGAGACACAGTTCTCAAAGCGGTGGTGTGGAGATTGAGGAGATATCTCTCTGTGTCTACGTTTAAATTAGCATTCCTAACCGAGCGTGGAGCACCCTTTTAATAGTTAAAGACCGAAGTTAATACAAGTTAATCTTGTCTTAAACTGGGTACAAATTCGGCTCTAAGTTCGATCGACTACACTAGAATTATTAGCCTGAAAATTCTTTTATGAAAAGCCACCTTGCTCGTCACTTTGTTGTCCCGCTGGGAATTTTCTTAGGTTCGATGGTCTCCAGCGTGGCGCTTCCGACCCAAGCTGTTCAAGTTCGCGGCACCAGCTATTTCACGTCTCCGCCTCGATTGGTTGGCGCTTCCACCACTCAGAATTATGTTTATGCGTGGAGCGTGACGTATTATTTTACGCTGGATGTCCCAGAGAATGCGGGAGAACCTTTGCAAAGAGTGACGATCGCCCAAAATGAGGGTGTGGATCGGGTTCGTTTTAATCTCAAAGACACCGAAGCCTTCGAGGGCGATCGCAACTCAAACCGCAAAATCGGCTTAGGAGAAGTCACTCAGGATGACAAAACCAGAGCGATCACGGTGAATTTCAATCCGCCTGTTGCACCCGGAAAACGAGTGACGATCGCGCTTGAGCCGTACCAAAATCCAGCTTATGGGGGCGTTTACCTGTTTGGAGTGACTGCCTTTCCGCAAGGGGAACCTGCTTACGGTCAGTTTCTTGGCTTTGGGCGGATTTCGATCTACGAGAGCCATCATTCGCTATTCCGCTTTAGCCCCTTCTTCCGGCACTAGCCAAAGGTTGCACTGTTCCAGCCCCACATATAACCTTTTGCATCTGCAAACTCGATGTAGATGCGATCGACAGGGACATTCAAGGACTGCTGAATTTGCTGACAAAAATCCTGGCTCATTGATTTCGTTTGATCTGGGGTCATTGAGCCAACGCTTTTGATTTCGATGTAGCAGGTTGGATCAGTTGTGCCGCCAAAGGTCATGGGTACGCCGGACTCAAATGCTGTCATTACATACGATTCTGGCTTGCGGGTGTGGTTTGCGAGGGCGGCAGACAGATGTTTGAGTAGGTCAGTGACTTGGCTCGAATCGGGATTCGCGATCGAGGTTTGAACTTTGATTAATGGCATTGTTAAGGGTCTCGCACTCAATGAGAGCATTGTAATGCCCGTGCCACTTGTGGAACAGGAACAGTCCCTCAAAAAGTGAAGGTATCACTCGTCATACTGAAGATAAGCGGTGTTCAGAGTCTCTAGGAGTGAATATGATGCAAGCTTCTCTACGGTGGTCAATTTTTCCGACTGCGATCGCAGCCGTTTTAGCAATATCCGGTATGGCTGCGGGTCAAATGGTGTCAGTTTCACCGAATACGCAGCCGATTACGCTCAATGGAACATCCGGTGGCACAAAGAAAGATTCTAGCTGTGCCGGATTTACTTCCGATCAGCCAAATCACACCGTCCAGGTTACGGCGGATAGTAATTTGAGGTTTACCCTGCAAGGAAGTGGTCAAC
The DNA here is from genome assembly GCA_014695195.1 of Cyanobacteria bacterium FACHB-DQ100. Lineage (NCBI taxonomy): Bacteria > Bacillati > Cyanobacteriota > Cyanobacteria bacterium FACHB-DQ100. Next base: position 187,515 of record JACJNW010000019.1, read on the forward strand.
CGACTTTATTAATTACTGGAGCGCAAGGACAGGCGTTTTGTGTTCAAGCCGATCGCTTATCGAATGGCAAGGTCGAAATACCGGGACGCTGGACTAGAGGAACTTACTCGGTATTCGTGGGCGATCGCGCACAAAGTCAGAATCCTTACACTTTATCGATCGCTCCACAATAGCGATCGATTAGCGGGTGATGTTAGAGCATTTGAAAAGCCAGACGTGAAACTTCACCTCTGGCTTTTTGATTAAGGCAAATCAGTTTCGCCCATGAGATAGCGATCGCATTCTCGTGCGGCTCCTCGACCTTCGTTAAATGCCCAGACGACTAGGCTTTGTCCGCGTCGGCAATCTCCCGCAGCAAACACACCCGGAATGGTAGTTGTGTATTTGCCGTATTCGGATTTGATGTTGCTGCGACTATCGCGATCGAGTCCCATTGCATCGAGTAACGGTTGCTCAGGGCCTAAGAATCCCATTGCGAGTAGAACGAGTTGCGCGGGAATGATCTTTTCAGTTCCTGGAATGTGCTTCGGAATGAATTGTCCTTGCTCGTTGCGCTCCCACTCTACCTCAACGGTATGAATGGCTTTGACGTTGCCGCTTTCATCGCCTTCAAATCGGGTTGCGGTTCTTAGATAAGCACGCGGATCAGAGCCGAATTTTGCAGCAGCTTCTTCTTGTCCGTAGTCCATTTTGTAGACTTTGGGATATTCGGGCCAAGGATTGTTGGCAGCGCGTTCTTCGGGTGGCTTTGGCAGAATTTCTAGCTGTACCACGCTATTACAACCATGCCGAATTGAAGTCCCGACACAATCGGTTCCGGTATCACCGCCGCCAATGATCACCACGTCTTTTCCTTGGGCGGAAAGTGCTGGATCAGCTTGGTCTAAGACCGCTTGAGTGTTTGCGGTGAGAAAGTCCATTGCAAAGTGAACACCTCCCAGTTGACGACCTTCGATCGACAAGTCACGCGGCTTAGTCGCTCCGGTACACAATACGACCGCATCAAAGTTTTTCAACAGATCCTCAGTCGTTACATCCTTACCGATTTCTGTATTGCAGACAAATTTCACGCCCTCGGCTTCGAGCACGTTCAATCGCCGCATCACGACGTTTTCTTTGTCGAGCTTCATGTTAGGAATGCCGTACATCAGCAATCCACCCGGACGATCGGCCCGTTCAAACACGGTGACCCAGTGCCCTGCTTTGTTCAATTGAGCCGCAGCAGACAATCCGGCAGGGCCGGAACCGACGATCGCGATCTTTTTCCCGGTGCGCTTTTGTGGCGGCTCAGGAGTGATCCAGCCTTCATTCCAGCCTTTTTCAGCGATCGAGTATTCAATGTTCTTAATCGTCACAGGCGGATTGTGAATGCCTAACACACAAGCACCCTCACAAGGAGCAGGACACACTCGCCCCGTGAATTCAGGGAAATTGTTGGTTTTGTGTAAGCGATCGAGCGCTTCTTTCCACAGTCCGCGATAGATCAGATCATTCCATTCAGGAATCAGATTGTTGATCGGGCAACCGCTTGCCATGCCGCTGATTACGGTTCCGGTATGACAGAACGGAATGCCGCAATCCATACAGCGTGCGCCCTGAGTGCGAAGATTCTCTTCGGGCATCGGCAAATGAAACTCATCCCAGTTGCGGGTGCGATCGATCGGGGAAAGTTCCGAGGGCAGTTCACGCAGAAATTCGATAAATCCAGTTGGTTTTCCCATAATTCAAGAATGATTGTGTTTCATAATTCGGTAGAGACGCGATTAATCGCGTCTCTACGATGTCAATTCAAAATCGCGTTTGTCCGATCGGGCGATGCGATCCTCCGTATCCAATGCGGCTCAATCAGCCCCCGCCAACCCGCGCTACATCCCGCGCATTTTCTTCAAACACAGCCGTCAGTGCATCATCGCCGCTCAGCCCCGATTGTTCCGCCCGTTTCAGCGCCTGTAGAACCCGCTTATAGTCCCTCGGCATCACCTTCACAAAGCGCGATCGTACTTCCTCCCATTGCTCTAACAGTTCTTTGGCTTTGTGGCTATGAGTTAGCGTTGCGTGATTTTGAATCATTTGACGCACGATAGCAATGTCTTCTGGATCGTCAAATGCTTCTATTGCAACCATTTGAGTGTTACACCGAGTTGCAAAATCGCCCGCTTCATCATAGATGTAAGCAGTTCCGCCACTCATTCCGGCTGCAAAGTTGCGTCCAGTTTTTCCAAGCACGACCACTGTACCGCCTGTCATATATTCGCAGCCATGATCACCGACCCCTTCAACGACTGTCTTGACCCCAGAGTTGCGAACACAGAACCGTTCACCTGCAATGCCGCTAATGTAAGCTTCCCCTTGGGTTGCACCATAGAAGGCAACATTCCCCACAATGATGTTTTCTGAGGCATTGAAGCTTGATTCGATCGGCGGATAAACAACAATCTTTCCACCGCTCAATCCTTTACCTACATAATCGTTAGCATCTCCTTCGAGTTCTAGCGTCACGCCTTTCGGTACGAATGCCCCAAAGCTTTGTCCCGCACTTCCTTTGAAGTGGAGATGCACTGTATCTTCAGGAAGTCCGTTCCAGTGCCGTTTGGTGATTTCGTTACCGAGGATTGTTCCTACCACACGATTGATGTTCTGAATCGGCAAGGTTGCTTTAACGGGTGTACCCTGTTCGATCGCATCTTTGCACAGATCCAACAGCACCGTCATATCGAGCGATTTTTCTAAACCGTGATCTTGAGAAATCTGACAGTACAATCCCACCGCCGGATCAACATTCGGCTGATAGAGAATCTTCGAGAAGTCTAAGCCTTTTGCTTTCCAATGGTCGATCGCTTGTTTCGGTTCTAAAACATCAGTGCGTCCCACCATTTCGTTCAGCGTGCGGAATCCAAGTTGTGCCATCAGTTCCCGCACTTCTTGAGCAATAAACCTCATGAAGTTTTCGGTGTACTGGGGATCGCCTGTGAAGCTCTCGCGCAGATGTGGATCTTGAGTTGCAATCCCAACTGGACAAGTGTTCAGGTGACAAACGCGCATCATAATACAGCCGAGTGTGACCAGTGGTGCGGTTGCAAATCCGAACTCTTCTGCGCCGAGTAATGCAGCCATCACTACATCGCGTCCGGTTTTCATCTGTCCATCAGTTTCAACTACGATGCGCGATCGTAGATTGTTCAAGACTAATGTTTGATGCGTTTCAGCTAACCCTAACTCCCAAGGTAAACCTGCGTGTTTGATCGAAGTTTGCGGTGATGCTCCCGTTCCGCCATCGTAGCCAGAGATTAACACCACATCGGCGTGGGCTTTCGCGACTCCCGCCGCAATCGTTCCAACTCCGACTTCTGAAACAAGTTTGACGCTGATTCGCGCTGCTCGGTTCGCATTCTTCAGGTCATGGATCAGTTCGGCGAGATCTTCGATCGAATAGATGTCATGGTGTGGAGGTGGCGAAATCAAACCGACCCCTGGGGTTGAATGTCGAACTTTCGCAATCCAGGGATAGACCTTGCGGCCCGGTAACTGTCCGCCTTCTCCGGGTTTCGCGCCTTGTGCCATCTTGATCTGGAGTTCTTTTGCCTGAGAGAGATACAAGCTTGTGACCCCAAAGCGACCCGATGCCACTTGTTTGATCGCACTGTTCTTAGAATCACCGCGATCGTTTGTCCAGGTATAACGATCGGGATCTTCGCCGCCTTCTCCAGTGTTGGACTTACCGCCGATGCGGTTCATGGCGATCGCCAAAGCTTCGTGCGCTTCTTTTGAAATCGATCCATAGCTCATGGCACCTGTTTTGAAGCGGCTCATAATCGCTTCGATCGGTTCAACTTCTTCAAGTGGAATCGATTGACGATCTTTGAACTGAAGCAGTCCGCGTAAAGTAAAGTGCTGCTGGTTCTGTTCATTCACTAAAGCTGCGTATTGTTTGAACAGATCATAGCTGCCTTCGCGGACGGCTTTTTGTAAGGTGTGAATCGTTTGGGGGCTGAATAGGTGGGCTTCCCCTTCCTTGCGCCATTGATATTCGCCACCGACATCGAGCGTGTGTCCGTTCGTTTGACGCTCCGGAAACGCATGATGATGACGCAACAATGCTTCTTTGGTGATTACTTCTAAATCAGCTCCTTCTACACGAGAAGCAGTCCAAGTGAAATATCGATCGATCACCGAATGATTTAAGCCGATCGCTTCAAAGATTTGTGCGCCTCGATAGCTTTGAATCGTTGAAATCCCAATCTTAGACGCAACTTTGATCACGCCTTTGGTAATGGCTTTGATGTAGTTCTTACAAGCGGTTTTGTAGTCTACGCCGACCATTGAACCTTGAGCAATCATTGAACCGATCGTTTCAAATGCCAGATACGGATTGATTGCACCGCAGCCATAACCGATCAACATAGCAAAGTGATGAACTTCACGCGGTTCACCGGATTCAAGCACTAAGCCGACCTTTGTTCTTGTGCCTGCTCGGATCAAATGATGGTGCAATCCAGACACAGCGAGAAGTGCAGGAATCGGAGCTTGCTCAGCATTCACACTTCGATCGCTCAAAATCAAAATATTCACACCCGATTCAATCGCTTGGTCGGCTTGCTTGCACAGATCCACGATCGTTTGCTCTAACCCAGTCACACCAGATTTCGGATCAAACACGATCGGTAGCACGATCGATCTAAACCCTTGTTCATTGATGTGTTTAAGCTTTGCTAACTCTTCATTGCTGAGAATTGGCGTTTTTAGCTCGATCAAATGACAGCTTTTGGGTTCAGGCTTGAGTAAGTTGCGCTCTGATCCGATCGTCGTTTCTGCTGAGGTAATGATTTCTTCGCGAATTGAATCGATCGGCGGATTTGTCACCTGAGCAAACAACTGTTTGAAATAGTCATACAGCAGCTTCGGTCGATCCGAAAGCACGGCTAACGGCGTATCGGCTCCCATTGCTCCGGTTGCTTCTACACCATCTCGCGCCATTGGGGTCAGCAACAATCGCAACTCTTCAAACGTATAGCCAAAAGCGAGTTGACGCTGAATCACTGTGTTGGGATCAGTCTGTGGTAGTTCTAGTGCATCTTTGAAATCTGCCAGACTGACCATATGCTGATCTAACCATTCTTGGTACGGATGAGCAGTGCTAATCTCTTGCTTAATCTCTTCATCCGAAACAATCCGCCCTTGCTCCATATCCACCAAGAACATTCGTCCCGGCTCTAAGCGTCCTTTCTGGGCAATATTCTCTGGTGCAATAGGTAGAACACCTGCTTCCGATGCCATGATCACAAAATCATCTTTCGTGACATAGTAGCGCGACGGACGCAAACCATTGCGATCGAGTACCGCCCCCATCATCCGACCATCAGTAAACGCGATCGAGGCCGGCCCATCCCAGGGTTCCATCAAACAAGAATGATATTTGTAGAACGCTTTGCGCTCCGAATTCATCGATTCATGCGCTGTCCAGGGTTCTGGAATCATCATCATCACCGCATGAGGCAGCGATCGACCCGATAACATCAATAGTTCTAAAGCATTATCAAAAATCGTGGAATCACTGCCATCAATGTTAATAACAGGCTGAGCTTTTCTTAAATCGTCACCAAACAATTCGGATTCAAACAAGGCTTGTCGAGCATTCATCCAATTGATGTTGCCGCGCAAGGTGTTGATTTCGCCATTGTGAGCAATGTAGCGGTAAGGGTGCGATCGCTCCCAGCTTGGAAAAGTATTTGTACTAAAGCGGGAATGCACCAAGCCTAAAGCACTTTCGACATCCGGATCGCTCAAATCCGGATAATATTCACTGACCTGCAACGGCATTAACATGCCTTTGTAAACGATCGTTCGGCAAGAAATACTGGCAGGATACCAATAACTATCGATACCCGGAGTCCGGATTGCACTGTGCGATCGCTTACGAATCACATACAGCTTTCGTTCAAACGCTAGATCGTCCGTCAAATCAGCAGCACGCCCGATAAAGGCTTGCTGCATAAAGGGTTCGCTTGACTTTGCGGTTTCGCCCAGCGTCGAATTGTTCGTCGGTACATCGCGCCAACCTAGAACCGTTTGTCCTTCTTCTGCCACAGTCTGTTCAAACACCCGCCGACCTTGTTCACGCGCAGCACGATCGGGAGACGAATAAATCATTGCAACGCCGTACTGTCCGGCATCCGGCAGAACGATATTCAACTCCGCTGCAACTCTTTGAAAAAATCGATGCGGCACCTGCATTAGAATGCCTGCTCCGTCTCCCGTGTTCGTTTCCGCACCGCAAGCCCCTCGATGCTCCAAATTCGCCAAAATCGTCAGCGCTTGCCGCACGATCGCATGAGACGCTTTTCCCTTCATCTGCACAATAAACCCGACTCCGCAGGCATCATGCTCGAACTGCGGATCATACAAACCCTGCTTCGCTGGCAGTCCGTATCTAGTCATTATCATTACCCTATTCAGTGGCAGAGAGCGCGACGGCTAGAGTTCCGGTGAAGATATCTCTAGTTCTCTTGAAATTCTCTTACACACTTCCGAAATACCCCAAAGGTCTTAAGGAAATCGTCAGATCTGAAGAAGAGAATATTCAAGTCTCTTTCTTTATCGTGATGGAGTTTCGATCGTCTGTGTTTACTGTTAATTAAATTCAATATTTGATTCACGAAATTGGTGATTTTCAGCAGGTAAAAATATCATGAAACGCGGACAACTTTACGCCTTTGTTACAGGCATTTTTTTCTTAGCATTAGCACTTCTAGGATTCATTCCTCAGCTACAACATCCAATTAATGCTGTGGAAGTCCACAACGGAATTCAAATTCAACTCGGTTATCTTTTTGGTCTGTTCCCGACCAACCCTATTCTGAATACTGTATATGCGATCGTTGGTATTCTAGGTTTAGTTAGCTCGATGGGTTTGGGTGGTGCGCGATTTTATGGTCGTGGCTTGTTCGAGTTGTTTGCAATTCTGGCAATTCTCGGATCGCTAACTCCGACCAATACTTTCTTTGGCTTCATGCCTCTGTTTGGCAGCAATGCTGCTTTGTACGCAGCGGTATCGGCTATCTCGTTCTATTTTGGATTTATTGATTCGCCCGGACTGCTGGAAATTGCAGCGAAAGCGCCAGAAAATGCAGTTCAGCTTGATAACTCGGTTACTCACTAATAGTTAATCTATCATCGGTAAAATCGGGGCAATCTGAGTGATCTTCAGTGTTGTCCCGATTTTTTATGGTTTTGTGGCGGGGTTGATCGGGTAAAATAAATCTACGGTTATTCTATCGACTTTAAGTAAATTGGAGAAAAGAGATGCAGATCGCGACGAATGATGAGCGCACGACGGCGCAGCGAGTCCGCCTTCGCATTCCAAAGCACTACCACCAAGAGCCTGTGATTTCTCAGTTAGTCTCGCACTATGATTTAACGGTGAATATTGTTGCGGCAATTCTGGGCGCAAACGCAAATGGAGATGGCTGGTTTGATTTGGATCTCAAGGGCAGCCATGTGAATATTCAAGCGGCGCTGTCTTATCTCGATGAACTCGATTTAGAAGTGTGGCGCGGCGAAGAATCAGACGGCTGGTGAGTCGATCGATAAGCCGTAAACCCAAGCAGAATCGTTAAGGATTAGCGAATTGCGAATAATCGAATGCTAGGCGCGATCGTGCTGATCTCCAACGAGGATGTTTGAGCGGTCTTCCTCATTGCCACATCCCGCCCTGAAATAAACTTAGGGCGGGAACGCAAGGCAGCAAAGGAACTATCTATACTGTTCAGACATCCTCCAGGTCTTGCTGGAGCATCAATGCGATCGCGATCATTACCATAGAACCCTGCAGTGATCAGGCATGTGTTGCAAATTCCGATGCTATACTCAAAACACTTTTGTTTGTAAAGAATTGCAACGATGACAACAGCGCTAATTGTGGGAGCGAGTCAAGGAATCGGACTAGAATTTGCGCGACAGTTTCTCAATCGAGTTGATCGCGTTTACGCCACTTACCGCAGTCCAGAATGTGACCTCTTCAACCTTGAGCATCCCAACTTAGAGCGCTTATCGCTTGATCTCACTGATGAAACTCAGATCGAGAAAGCGATCGCCCATATCAAATCAGAAACACCTGAACTTCACTACGTAATCAACTGCGTCGGTGTTCTGCACGATGGCACGATGCAGCCTGAGAAAAGCTTGCGTCATCTCAATGCAGATCAATTACTTAAATACTTTCAAATCAATAGTATTGCTGCCGCAGTGTTAGCAAAGCACGTCCAGCCCTTGTTAAAACATCGCGATCGCGCAATTCTTGCGACCATTTCCGCTAAAGTCGGAAGCATCGAAGACAATCAAATCGGCGGTTGGTATGGATATCGCGCCTCGAAAGCTGCCTTAAATATGTTCATGCGAACCACTGCGATCGAATTCAAGCGCACCTGTCCCAACGCGATCGTCGTCACCTTGCATCCTGGAACAACGGATACCAGACTATCGAAACCCTTTCAGCGCAATGTTCCACCGGAAAAACTATTTTCAGTCGATCGAACTGTTCAACAACTGATAGCCGTTCTCGACGAGCTACAAGCTAGCGATAGCGGCGAATTCTTTTCCTGGGATGGCACAAAGCTACCCTTTTAGAAGCCTCCGGTTAGCTCTGCTGTGCCTAAAGGCAACGCGTTCAATGCCTGCCGCAACTCCAAAGCATTCTCCCAATACCCTTCTGCTCTACGCCCCGTCTGCACAATCAAGCGCAAACTGTAAGCATCGGGAAAACCCTCAGCCTCAAGCCAAATGCGATCGCTCTCCAATTCACAAGCAATCCGTTCTTCGTCCATCAGTTCTTGAGCAATCTGCTGCAAGGCTTCATGTAGTTGGTCGCTCAGACGACGAAAATCATTCCATTCATCTTCAGTGAGTTCGATCGCCCAATCATTTCCACCGACTAAGCCCTTAAACTCAGGAGCCGCAGCATCCCAACCCAACCGCCAACCGTTCCCAGTTTTAAGAATTCGACTCATTGCTGACGAGTAAACACATTCACCAACGCTTGAACCAGCGCGTCGCGCTGTTTGCGATTGAGCTTTTTGATAATGGCTCGATCGCTCTCAAACGGATTCTTACGCAAATTATCCGACCCCGGATACGATTCAGCCTGCATCGGATCATTGATGCCTAAATAATCTGCGAGTGTATATTTCCAGTCGAGCCGAAAACTAACCGGACGACCCTTGATGAAGTAGTGATATCGAATCAAACGAGTGACCAGCGTATTGCTCGGATCGGCTTTGCCTGTCTCGCGATTGACATACTGATTTTCCAGCGCCAAATCGGGGACATCCTTGTACACTTGCTGCCACGCGTCCTGAATCCGAACCCGCCCGGGAGTCGGCGTGGTTTGGGCAACAATAGTCTGAGCAACAACCGGACTCGCCCAGACCAACAGCGCCACCACACTTGTCAGAATTAAAAATCGCTTCATCGCTTCACTCGCTAAAAAACTGGGGCTAAAGATCACTTCTCTCGCCCCAATAGATTATTCTCCAATAATTTCGGGCTGCGTCAGTTCATCTGACATCTCAATAATCGCCCGCATCACTGGCTTCATCATCGGATCATCGCCACTGTCAAAGTCTTCAAAACGACGACGTTTTGCCCGATTGGCAACTTGAACCGTAATCCGATAGCGGTTAGAAGCAGCGCCAATCAAATCATCAGCGCGGCGCATCAGTTGAACCGTATCGAACGTAGGACGCTTGTGTAAAGAGCCAGATTTTGCCATTAGTTGTTCTCTCCCATAAAGACTGACAGAAAGCTCGATCGTGACAGATTTCCAAACCTTGTGTAAAGTTTTGAGAAAATCCGTCTACAGTGATAAAGTCCGAGTTAGCTCAGACTCTATTAATAACGCAGACCTGTCTCATTCGCACAGTTTCATGCAAATATTGGTTTCTCCTTCGGCTCATTCAACCGTTTCTCCTACAGCTTCGCTGCGAATTTTGGCGATCGGAGATAGCATCGTCTATGGATTTGGCGACCCAGTTGGAGGCGGTTGGGTCGAGCGACTCAGACGACGCTGGATGAGTCCCGGTGAGGCAAATCACGCGCTGTACAATCTGGGAGTGCGCGGCGATGGAGTGCGCCATGTGGCGCGACGGCTCGAAGATGAGTTTCGCCATCGGGGGGAGTTACGCAATCGGGTTCCAGACTTAATTATTCTGTCAGTCGGCGTGAATGATTCTCCCCGGTTAAGCAAGCCCGATGGTAAAAACGTGCTGCCGTTTGAAGTGTTCCAAACCGAGATTGCAGACTTGCTCGATCGCTCTCTGCGCCTCTGCCCGGTTCTCTTCGTTGGCATGATTCCGGTCGATGAAGCAAAAATGCCGTTCCTCGATTGTATGTACTACAATCACGCCGATCAAATGCGCTACAACGAAGCGATCCGATCGACCTGTGAAGCACGTCAAATTCCGCACCTGAATCTCTTGGAAATTTGGCGATCGCGGGGGTTAGACTGGTGCAAGCAGCAATTCACCGAAGACGGCTTACACCCTAATGTCAGCGGATATCAGGCATTATTAGAAGATATTTCCAATTGGGATGCGTTTCGGCAGTGGATTGAACCATGACAGTTTTAGTAGTAGCGACCGGGAATCCAGGTAAAGTCAAAGAAATTGAGCCTTACTTAGCAGGGCTGAATTGGGAATTGCACCTGAAGCCACCCGACTTAGAAATGGAAGAAACCGGAGCGACCTTCCGAGAAAACGCCGCTCAGAAAGCCACTCAAGTCGCGATCGCAACCGGACACTGGGCGATCGCAGATGATTCCGGTTTAGAAGTCGCTGCGCTTGATGGCAGACCTGGTATTTACTCAGCCCGATATGCCGACTCGGATCAAGCGCGAATCGGCAAGCTGTTAGGAGAATTAGAGGGAATTTCCGATCGACGAGCGCAGTTCGTCTGCGCGATCGCGCTTGCTAAACCCGATGGCACGATCGCGCTTCTAACTGAAGGAATTTGTCCGGGTGAAATTCTTACGGCTCCACGCGGCGAAGGTGGATTTGGCTATGACCCGATCTTCTACGTTCCTGAAAAGGGCATGACCTTTTCAGAAATGCCGCTAGAGATGAAGCAGGAAATTAGCCATCGTGGAAGAGCTTTTCAAGAGCTATTACCGCAGTTGAAGTCGTTAAGCTAACTACGGCAAGGTTTTTACCGTGAGAACTTGCGGCGGAGTTGCATCCGGCGGATAAAGGAAATCAAACTGCACTAAACGCCGTTCTTGCGGTTTCATCTGTAGCGTAATCAGCGGGTCGCCTTGCTGCCCTCGTTGTTGTACGAGGTGGACATATTGAGTTCGAGGTAAGCCGCGATCGTCGTTGTACAACAGTCGCACCGTTCCGCGAAAGTTCATTTGCGGTCCGGGAGGCTGCAAGAAGCGCAGTCCTTGGTTTGTGTCTTCGCGTTTTAGCGGGGTTTCAACCGTCACCACAACGGTTTGCGCTCGATCGGTGGTATTTTTCAAAGGCATCGTGAGGCTGTACTGAATCGCGTAGTTTCCATGCGCTTGATAAGCCGTGTCCGGGTAACGCCGAATCAGTTTTGCGCTCTGGTTTTGGTTTGTGCCCAATGTGCCGCGATTCAAAGTCGCTAAACCGTATGAAATCCCTTTGCCGGGTTCGGGTGTGCTGAGAAAATCTTGCCCTTGATCCAAAATCCGCCCGTTCCATTGAGATCCAACCCCAACGCCTGCCACTCGTCCATAGATTACATTTCCCGTGGTCTGCTCGATCGGGGTGGGTACTTTGTCGCGAGGCGTTGAAAGAGTTGCAGTATCCAGTAGCGTTTCCCATTCCGCTAAACTCGGTTCGCGTTCGGTTCCGTCCGGATTTTGCTTAGCAAACATTCCCAAGCTGGCAAGATAAACCGCTCCAGTGCTGCGGAGTCTCATCAACGTCGATCGACCGTTGAGCGGCGGTGTGAGCGGCTTAACCGGAATCGGCAGATTCAACAGCATCCGACTCTCTCCCGGCGGAATCACAACCTGAGCCGGAAAGATATCTTGCCTCAGTCCGCGTAACACTTCACCGACAGCCCGACTTCCAGGGCCTGAAAACGCCTTACCGTCATTATTGTCCACCGCAGTCGGAAGCTTGATAAACGGGGCATCTGGCTGACTGAGATGGCTTGCTGCTTGCAAAATGTCGATCGTCACAGGCTCTCTGCCCGGATTGTTCGCAATCACTCCCAGATAAAGCGTTCTCAAATCAGTCGGTGTCACAGGTTTCGCAATGTGATGCGCGAAAATGTCAAAGCGTCCCGAAAAGACTTGATCGAGGTGAGCCGCAGGAGCTTGCTTTCCAGTTGGTGGAAAAGTTGATAGCAAAATCCCTTCAGTTTGCACCACTTCAGGGCTGTTACTGTTAAACACCAGCACGGAATCGAGTTCACCGGGAAGAACGCGCATTTCTTGCGGCTGCACGATTGTTCGGGGAGACTGTGGAGAGGGTGAGGGAGTAGCTTGCGACACAATCAAACTAGAGAGAAGCGACAACATAAGCTAAAGATAAGCCAAAGCAAAATCGGGAGCGGTGACAATCATACCGAAAAAGCGCGATCTTCAACGCAACAGCCCGGTTTCATCCCCACCACCATAGAACTTTTGGTTTCTTCCCACGTCAAAATCTTTGAAGCGATGGTTTTGGGCTGAATAGAACCGAGGTTAACGTGAGTTCGACGTTTTTTTCGCTTCGTTCTTGTCGGCTTCTTGCCCCCTAAATCCCCCACGAGTGTGGGACTTAGAGAAAAGCGGTTCTCCAAACTCAAGAGATTCTCTTCCCTTCAAAGTCCCCCAGAATGGGGGATTTAGGGGGCTACCCGCAGATCCAAACGTAGCTAAGAACTTGTGTCGAACTCACGTGGGGTTAAACCGGAGCGAGAAAACTCGTCTTCCGTTATTGACTCAACCAAGCGATCGCTTGTCGAATCCAGGCTTCTGCATCCCCAGATTTTGACAGGGCGGTATTTTGCCCGACCGCTTGCAGGGCTTGGGTAATTTCTTGATCGGTATAGCCCAATGCCAGCAGCGTCATCTCCACATCTTCGAGAATATTCGAGGCGGGGCCTGCACCCGGAGTCACCACAATTCCCGACTGTTGTCGCCATTCCGAGAGCTTCGTTTTCAGTTCTAAAGCAATCCGTTCTGCGGTTTTTGCACCCACACCCGGAGTCCGCGACAACAAGCGAGTATTGCCAGACACGATCGCCTGCACCAAATCTTGCAGCCCTAAGGTATCGAGCAGTGCCACCGCAAGCTGTGGGCCAATGCCGCTCACACTAACCAATTGCCGAAACAAATCACGCTCTGCTGCCGAGCCAAACCCGAACAGCGTCACTTGATCTTCGCGCATGTTTAAGTGAGTAAAAATCTGGGCTTGTTCGCCCTCAGACGGAAGCGACTGTAGTAAGCGCGGCACAACCTGCACATCATAGCCAACCTGATTCACCTCAAGCGTTAAGGTGACGCGATTGTTTGTTGTTTTTTGAATTGCCGCGATCGTGCCTTTGAGATAACCAATCATGCCTTCATTCTAGCGAAACCCGAAGTATTCTAGCCCTTCGAGGATGCCAGCGGCACAGTAGGACTTCGCCAAATAGTGATGCGGAGCGGGATGATCGCGATGCCATGACCGCAATTCTGGTTGTGCATTGCCCACCATAATTCCACGCTCTGATCCAACCGCAAACAAGGCAATATCATTCCCAGAATCGCCACAGACGATCGTTTGCTCTGGTGCAAATCCCAAAGTCTGTCGCACGAAAGTCAGGGCTGATCCCTTATTAGCGTGACGTGGAAGGATATCTAAATCTCGTCCACTACTGTAAATCAGTTGGACATCTAGCTCCTGCTGTTTGAGTTGATAATCTAGCTGCGGTAAAAGCTCGATCGCGGCTTCTTCAGTCAAAAAGAAGCTCGCTTTAAAGTCACTCTGTTCGGTTTCGGCTTGCAGTACGAGATCTAAAAAATGGGCGGTAACAGCCATCACTCGATCGCGATTCCATCCGACCGTGAGCTTTTTTTGCCACTCTAAATCAGGCGCGCCATCTAGCCGCGAGTAGATTGCTGTGCCCACCGACGCGATTAATAAATCGGGTTCGATCAGCGGGGCTTCGGCAGCAAGTTCTTGGTATCGAATCAGCGATCGACCGGTGGAATAGACAATCTTACTTCCGGTTGATCGTGTTTGTTGGAACCATTCGTTTAGTTCCTCATGCGCGAAGTCATCGCCCACCAGAGTATGGTCTAAATCAGTCACAAAAAGGATCGGGGTCACAATCTATCTCCCAAACGCCATGCTTGAGTTTAGAGTCAAATCAGAAGAATATCTTGATCCCCAAGATTGACCCATATTGGAAATCCAAATTTCTTATAGCAAGATCCGACCCTAATCGCTTCCGTCTTTTAGAATCATGAGACTGGCTGGGATATTTTTATGGTGATTGATTTTGGGCGGGAAATTTGTGGCATCTTGCCGACCTCAGAAGCGCGAGAATGGCTCGTCACAAATGGAATTGGAGGATTTGCTTCTGGGACGATCGCGGGACTCCTGACCCGTCGCTATCACGGACTTTTGATCGCAGCCTTAAACCCACCGCTCGATCGCACCTTGCTCACCACAAAGCTCGAAGAATCAGTTCAATACGGGACAGAGATCTATCCACTCAGCACAAATCGCTGGGTCGATCGCACTGTGAAACCCCAGGGATATAAACAGATTGAGCGATTTTTTCTTGAAGGTACAGTTCCCGTATGGCGCTATGCTTGCGGCGATGCAATTTTAGAAAAACGCATCTGGATGCAGCAGGGAGAAAATACAACCTATGTGCATTATCAGCTACACCGAGCAACACAACCGTTAACGCTAACGTTCAAAGCTTTTATCAATTATCGGGATTATCACGGCAATACTTCCGGTAAGGGTTGGCGGATGGAAACCGCAGCGATCGCACACGGTTTACAAGTTTCTGCCCATCCCGAAGCAGTACCCTTTTATCTATTCTGTCGGGGCGCAACGCTCACCCCAACCCACGATTGGTATTACGGATTTGATTTGGCGATCGAACGGACAAGAGGACTCAGTGATCTCGAAGACCACCTACACATCGCCACGTTTGAAGCCACACTATATCCGGGTCAATCGCTCACATTTGTCACGAGCACCGAAACGGCTCCGAATCTGGATGGCGAGACTGCTTTGCGATCGCAGCGCAACTACGAGCAGCGAATATTCGACTGTTGGCGGCTCGATCGCGTGAAGCAAGTCGAAACCTCTCCTGCTTGGATTCGCCAATTGGTGCTGGCGGCGGATCAGTTCATCGTCAGTCGTCCTCCAAGCGGCAAAACGATTATTGCAGGCTATCCCTGGTTCAGCGATTGGGGACGGGATACAATGATTAGCCTGTCAGGGTTAACGCTTGCGACTGGGCGAGTTGAAATTGCGCGCTCGATACTCTACACGTTCGCTCAGTATGTCGATCGAGGAATGCTTCCGAATCGCTTTCCTGATGCTGGAATCATTCCCGAATACAATACCGTTGATGCGACCTTATGGTATTTCGTTGCGATTTTCGATTACTACAACGCAACTGATGACCATGACGTGATCGAAAACTTATTTCCGATGTTGACAGAAATCATCGACTGGCATTGTCGCGGTACTCGCTACAACATTCACCTAGATTCCGCAGATGGTTTGCTCTATGCGGGAGAACCCGGAACGCAACTCACCTGGATGGATGCCAAAATCGGCGATTGGGTCGTTACGCCTCGGATTGGTAAGCCGATCGAGATTAATGCCCTCTGGTACAACGCGCTTCGCATCATCGCAAAGTTCGCCCGTCGCATCGGTAAACCCTACCGCGAATACGATGCAATGGCAGAACGAGTGCTTGCCCGCTTTGAGCGCTTCTGGAACCCTGACACGGGCTACTGCTTCGATGTTCTCGATACCGAAAACGGGAATGATGCAGCGCTGCGTCCAAATCAGATTTTTGCCGTCTCGCTGCCAGAAAGTCCTTTAACGCAAAACCAGCAAAAAGGGGTGGTCGATGCCTGTTCTCGATCGCTGCTCACTTCTTACGGGTTGCGATCGCTCGATCCGCATCATCCAAACTATCACGGACATTATGCAGGCGACCCGCTGCATCGTGACGGCGCTTATCATCAAGGGACGGTTTGGGGGTGGCTGATTGGGGCGTATGCGATCGCGCATTATCGAGTGTATGGCGACTCAACCAAAGCGCGGGAATTTCTTGAACCGATGGCAAATCACCTCCGCGCTCAGGGATTGGGAAGCCTGAGTGAGATTTTTGATGGCGATGCCCCGATGATGCCGCATGGCTGTATTGCCCAGGCTTGGACAGTTGCAGAAGTGCTTAGGGCTTGGATGACGATCGGATAAACCTATATTTTGGGATAAACATATATTTCTAGTCCTGATCATCTAGCTTTAGGCTGACTATGATCTGAAGTATTGAGCAATGTTTTGCTTTGTTAGGAAGCAGAAAACATTGTTATTCTCTCTACACCAATCAATCCATGAGTCAGACCCACTCAGCTACCAAGCTTAATCAGGCAGCTTTATCTCGTTTATCAAAGACAATCCGTGTTCCAGAGTACGATCGCTATCTCCTGAAAAACGGCATTGTGCATATCGGTGTTGGCGGCTTTCATCGAGCGCATCAAGCTTTATATCTGGATAACTATTTTCATCAAACCTCTGATTTTCGCTGGGGAATTTGTGGCATCGGCTTGTTACAGCAAGACCGACGAATGCGCGATGCACTCCAGTCTCAAGATCATCTCTATACCTTAGTCGAGCGATCGCCCAACCACGATCGCGCTCGGATTATTGGAGCAATCGATCGCTATCTGTTCGCCCCTGAAGACCCCCAATCTGTGATTGCTGCAATGGCATCGCCTGACTGTCGAATTGTGACCCTGACGATTACAGAAGGAGGATATTACTACAACGAAGCCAGCGGCGAATTAGAGATTAACCATCCCACCATTCAACATGATTTACAGCAGCCGGATCAGCCGATCGGCACTTATGGCTTTTTAGCAGCAGCATTGAATCAACGCCGCAAGCAAGGATTGGCACCGTTTACTGTGCAGTCTTGTGACAATTTACAAGGCAATGGCAACATTACTCGAAAGATGCTAACGACCTTCGCCGAACTCCATGATCCAGCTTTAGGACAATGGCTCTCTGAACACGGAGCCTTTCCGAATAGTATGGTCGATCGGATTACACCCGCCACGACGGATAGCGATCGTGCTTTGGTTGCAGATCAGTTTGGGATTGTTGATGATTTTCCAGTGATGGCGGAGCCTTTTCTGCAATGGGTGATTGAAGATCAGTTCTGTGCAGGAAGACCGGAGTTAGAAACAGTCGGAGTGCAATTCACAACTAATGTGCATTCCTACGAATTGATTAAAATTCGACTGTTAAATGCAAGCCATCTGTTGATTGGTTATCTGGGAACATTGCTTGGTTATACCTATGTGCATGAAGTCATGGCAGATGTGCAATGCCGAAATGCAGTCACGGCATTCATGGAAGAAGTGACACCGACGCTTCAACCTGTTCCTGGATTAGATTTAACAGATTACAAGAGAACATTGATTGAGCGATTTGAAAATCCTAAGATTCGCGATCGTGTCTCTCGTCTCTGCTCTAGTAGTTCTGTTAAAGTTCCTAAGTTTCTACTAGGTTCACTGCGCGATCTGCTGCAACAACAGGGTGAAATTAAATTTCTTAGTTTCACGATCGCGGCTTGGTTCTACTGTTTGATGGGACAAGACGACCAAGGACAAGCGATCGCCATTGAAGACCCATTATCGACTGTACTGACAGCGAGAGTTAACAAAGCCGATGTCCGTCCTTTACTCAGCTTAAGCGAGATTTTTGGTGATGATTTAGTACAATCTCTGCGATTTGTAGAAGCTACTGAAAGAGCGCTACGCCAACTCTCTAAAACTGGAGTTAGAGCAACGCTCGCTCAATCTCACTAAACTTGTAATCGCTCCAGTGGTTAGTTCAGCAACGATCGCGGCTCAACTTCAACGAACAACCACTGGAGTTCCAACTTTTGCCCAATTGAATAACCACTGTGCGTGATCCACTGCAACATTCACGCAACCATGACTGACAGGTGTACCAAAACGATTGTGCCAGTACGCCCCATGAATTCCGTAGCCTCCTGAGTAATACATGGTGTAAGGCACATCGGGAATATCATAGTCATCCCCTTGCATTCGGGCAACGCGATACTTCGATTGAATGCGAAACACTCCTTGAGGAGTCGGGGTGCTTGCCTTTCCGGTTGAAACAATCACCGCATGAACCTGCTTTTTGCCTTCCCAAGCAATCAGTCGCTGCGTCGAGAGCCGAATCTCGATCCAACGTTGATTGGTATTTTTGTAAGTTGTCATTGCTCGTACGGTAGGTTCGCTTCCCGTAGGGTTCGATCCTGTCGATTGAGCCTGCACTATCTGAGAAGGTGCAGCCGCAAAAACAGCAGTTGCAATAATGCACATCGAGCAACGAAATAAATTAGAGCGAATAAAATCTTTCATAATGCCAGCCCGAAATTAAGTGGGATGACAAGTGCAATTAGAATCGTCGATCGCAGTAGAGAGGCAGCCTGAAAAAATAGTTCAAGTTTTTGCAGCGTGAGTTCTATTTGCAAGCTTGTGGAGATCACTACAGTACAGTGAGCGCTATTCCGGAAAATTCCAGAAGCAAAATTACTCAGAAATCTTCTGATTTATAGACCGTACCCGTAAGATTACCCAATTAATTCTGTGATTCATAAAAAAGATACAGATATTCACGGAGTATACGTAGAGAAACTGTTTGTAAACTATCGATGCAGTAGGCTTTGCCCTGATTTCACCCCACGAACAGTTCTGAAGCTGTGATCACTATGAAGGACAGACAATTTATTCGACATTTTCGTATATCAACCTTCTGGATGCGTTGTTTTGCAGTTACTTTTGTTCTGGCGGGATTCGGAGGCGTTAAAATTGCAGCCGCAAACGATTCGAGCAAAATCGCCTCAAAAGTAGCAGCGATCGCGTTAGAGGTTCCTAATGCCTCATGGCTAAAACCTGCTCAGGAAGTAAAGCCCAATCAAAAGGTAAAACCCGAACAGAGAGTAAAACCAGCAGTTGCCGCTCCAACTGTTCAAGGCGCAGCAATCGATCGGGAGCCAAAGATTATTTCAAGAGCAGAGTTTTTACAGCAGAAGCCAGAAACCAGTGCTGAAAAACTCCTCAACTCACCCTCTGTTGCTGACTCCCCTATTGCTCAGGCTCCTGAAACTGGGAACTCTCAGGATCTCCGTAGGCAATTGCTGATTGAACCTTTAGAAGAGCTTCGGATTCCTGCATATTCTCCGGGTTCTACTGTCGGTGTTCCAAGTGCGTTTGGCGCAAATTTTGGCGATGCGTTTGTGGGACTATTTTTCGCAAATCGTCGACCAAGAATTAATGAAGCCGATTCTGCACTCAGCTTTGGATTTGGTTTGGGTGACTCTGAACGCGAACTTGGCTTAGAAGTCAACTTCAACATCGGTAGCCTTCGTCGCTTTGGTGCCAACGGTGAAGTTGGGCTAAAGTTACACCGCTCTCTTCCCGGCAAAGCTGCGATCGCGCTCGGATTTGATTCTGGCATCCGCTGGGGTGATGAAGCCAGCAGAATTGACTCGTCCCTGTATGGCGTTGCCAGCAAAATCTTTGACTTACGCCCCGGAAACGTCGAAGATTCACTGCCTCTGACCTTAACGCTCGGTGTGGGAGGAGGACGGTTTCGATCGTATGACAACACTGTGAACGGACGCGGTGGCGTTGGAGTTTTTGCTAGTGCGGGTCTGCGTGTTGTTCCTCAAGCATCAGTGATTGGAAGTTGGACAGGACAAGACTTAAATCTGGGTGTTTCTTATGTTCCGATTAAAACAACGCCGTTGTTTCTCACGTTTGTTGTGGGTAATGTTCTGAATCGGAATGATAACAACACCGTGTTCTCTTTTAGCGTTGGCTATGGGTTTAACTATCTCGGATATCAATACTAAGATGATGAAGCAAATTGCTGTTCTACTCAAGTCTACGACGGTGTTAGGAGCAATCTTTACGCTGTCGATCGCAGCTCCGGTTGCTGCACACACCCCGACTGGAACTCCTGGCTATAATCCCGGCTCTGAAAAGGCTCCTCCATCTCTGCCGCAGCCTGGTTCACCTGCGGGAGGTCGCTTTATCGAGATTATTGGCGAGTTAAGAGCGATCGTATCTCAGCCTGCGGTGCCTCCGAATGAGCCGGGAGTTGAGGTTGAGCGTCCGGGATTTGTGCGTTTAGACCTCAAGCGTGAAGGCAGTACACCTGCCAGTATCGCAGCACGGTTTTCGCGCTATGTAGATAGATTGAGCACTCAATCTGGACAGTTTACGATTTTTGGCAACGATCGGTTCGGAGTGACGCGCAACATTGAAGTTGTTCTGATTCCTAAGCTCGATCGCCAAGTTGAGATTCGATTTACCTCGAACTCTGATGCGCTCAAAGGCGCAGACGGAAAACCGATAATTCAGTCGTTTACTGCACAGAATGCAAAAATTGCGGCGATTCTAGCAGGCGTTTTACCTGCTTTGGATGCTGCAAAAGTCTCACTACCAACGATGCAAACCGCAGCGAAGATTGTGCTTTCATTAGGCAATCTCAGCTTGAGTTCAACTGAGATTCTGCAACTTGCTCAAGGGCTTGCAGAATCATTGATTGCGAGTGAGTCATTGTTAGCGGGCTGCGGTAGTGATATTGCTGCACCAACCTGTACGAATATCAGTAAGAATTCACTCGCGATCGCGATCCGTGCTTACAATAATGTCGTTCTGACAACGAGAGAAGAAGTTTTGGTCACGTTGTCAAATAATTCAGAGTTTCAAACGCTGGGTAAGGTGTTACGCCAATCGCGCAATGCACGAGCTAAGGGCAATTGATAGGGTGATTGAGTTTTAGTATCTGTGCCCTCACCCCAACCCTCTCCCCAGGGAGAGGGAGCAAGAGTCTGGTTCCCTTCTCCCCAGGGAGAAGGGGTTAGGGGATGAGGACGAAGATCCCGGTATTAAGATTGGGATGCGATCGCAAATTATTACGGAAAGTTAGCTTCATGCGTTTGCTTGAGTATCGCGCCCGTTTTACCCAGATTGTCAATGATTCAAACTACTGGCTGTTGGCAATTGCACTGGGTTTGGTGGTACTGCACCTACAGCTATATTGGCGGTTGTCGGGCGATTTTAGTCATCTTTCGCTAGAAATGGTCGAATGGTCTGCGCTTGGCTACTCCCTATGGCAGAAGCGCGATCGTTTGCTGTTAAAGCGGGAAAAGCTCTCTCAATGTGTCGGCTGGTTTTTGATTGCGTTATTGCTAGTGCGAGGGCTAAATTATCAGGTCGGTTATACCCTTTTATTAGAGGTAACGCCCTTATTCATTGGAGGCGCGATCGGGTTAATTGCAGTCGGGTTTAGGCAGTTCAAGTATTATCGGCGTGAACTCTGGATTATCCTTGTGATGGTCATCCCGATTCATTTCTTGATGGTCATATCCGAAAGTCTGGTCGATTCGAGTGTGGTTACTGCAAAATACGCTCACACTCTGATGTGGTATCTCGGCTTTTTGGTGGAGCGTCAAGGCACGAAGCTAATTATGCCGACTGGAGCTGTCCAAGTTTATTTGGGTTGCTCTGGGCTAGAGGCGATTCTAGTGACGTTAAAGGTGGCAGCTTTATTTTTGCTGATTTTTCCAACCACATCAAAGCAAAAGATTACGGTACCTGCGATCGCGATTCTGTCTGCATTCATCATTAATGGGTTTCGCGTCATGTTTTTGGCGTATCTCGTTTCAAAGAAAGATACGGCAAGCTTTGATTACTGGCATGGCACAGGTGGAGCACAAGTCTTTTCGATGATCTCGATGACGATTTTCACGAGTTACTGTCAGTATTTGGTCGAATACAGAAAGCTAGAGCCAGAGGCTTCTATTGAGGCAACGGAAACTCCAGAAGAGCTAGAACACTCCTCGCACTAAGTCTATGCACTAAGTTTATGATTTCATCGAAGTCGCTGTATTTTCCGCTGCTCAGGCTAACTTTATTTTGCACAGTTCTAGTGATTGGTAGAGCGGTGTTTGATCCGAATCTTGGTCAGTACACACCTTTCACGTTTCCGAGCCAGATGCTTTTAAAGCAGTCTAAGTTAGTCGAAGGCACTGCACTGGTGTTGAAACCGCTTCCAACTCAGGTCAATGCACCGAGCGCAAACGGCTATCAGTATAAGTATCAGGTCAACGATCGTGCCTTTAATGTTCAAGTCCACTATCTCACCACCACGCATGGAGATATTCCAGTTTATTTAGACATCTATGGCTTGAATCATCAGAGTGTAACGGTTAATCCAACGACAAAACAAGGACAAACCGGATTCTACCAACTGTTTGAACACGATCGCACTGCTTATCTAAGTTCCTGTATCAATTCACAAGGTTCCAGTACAATCAATCGAGAGCAATTTTTTGCGAATCGCAATGCTCATGATCTGACCGTCGATCGCATCTTACCCATTGTGCTGGGAGCTGAAGATGTGCGCGATACGCGGTGTTTGTGGGTGACGATTTCGACCCCGATCGACGATCGTTCGATGCAGGATGTTCATCAACAATTAGAAGCCGTTTGGCAAGATGTTTACGCTTGGTGGCTACCAAGATTTCCAAAGCTTTAATCGTGAGGATTTGTGATGCAGTTTGAGTCTACTTCGGCAGGTAAAGCAATCTCTGGGTTGCGCGTGATTGGTTACGGTATTTTAGTGCTGTGTTTGTTTGATTTGGTTGATATCTTATATCCACTACAATTATTTAACTCAGGATGGGAGTTTAATACGGCTGGTAATTTGATTGAGCGAGTGGGTTTTCCGCTGATTGGGTTAGGTCTGATCTTTCTGGGTGAAGAGACGAATCGGACTAAGGCGGAACGGTTTTTGTTGAAGCCGTTGTCTTGGATATTGCTCGTGTATGCGATCGCGTATTTCCTGTTGGTGCCGCTGACGGTGAGTTCTGGCTGGCGGATTTATAATCAGAACAATGCGGAGATGGTTGCACAGCTATCGCAGCAGCGTGAACGAGCAAAGTCGGCTCAGGAGCAACTCGGTAAGCTGAGTGATGAGCAGGTGAAAGAACTGGTAGCGCGATCGACGGTTGGAGGGTTGCAGAACTTCAATGCGAATGAGTTTCGTAAGCGCCAGCTAGAGGGACTTGAAACGGCGGCACAGCAGACTCAAGTTCAAGCAAAGGCAGCGTTGGAACAACAGACTAAGAATCTACTGAAGAAGGGGACGAAGTGGACATTAGGTGCGGTGATTTCGGGCGTTGTGTTTCTCTATCTTTGGTCTTTGACGGGTTGGGCACGGGTGAAGAAGGTTCGGAACCGTCCGATGGCTGCTACGCGATAATGAAAGCTTTTAGATAGAGAGTTGATTACCGTGGAGTGAGCGTTTTGCTTGCTCCATGTTTTTTTGGGCTTGCAATTGAGAGCGGATGCGTGCCCCCTAAATCCTTCACGAGTGGGGAACTTTGAGGAAAGGAAGAAATTTGATCAAGCGCGATCGTCGCAGTTGTGCATTTCTCCTTCGAGTCCTTGATAGTGGGCGTTCAGCTTTCGGAAGTCACGGCTGAGTCTTTAGAAGTCGTGATTGAATCTTTGGGAGTCGCGGCTGAGTCTTTTTTGCTGACGATCGGGCTAAAACACTTCGGCGTTGATGAATTACACTTCACGCTCCATACTTCATCAGACCTTTTCTAAGCTCCGATCGACGCATCCACAATCGCGATAAACCTGCAAGAGCGCTGCACCAACTCGATCGCTGTTAAATCGCGCGATCGCAGTTTGTCTAGCATTCTGTCCAAGCTGCTGCCGTTTTTGCGGATTCTGAATCAAGTGGATCAATGCTTGCGCTAGAGCATTCACATCTCCGGGCGGGAGTGCGATCGCATCATGCTGATCTGTCACCAGTTCCGCTGCTCCGCCCGCATTCGCAATGATTACAGCCTTGCCAAACGCCATTGCTTCAGCAATGACTAATCCAAACGGTTCTGGTTGCGTACTCGCATGAACAACGATATCAAGATGGTTATAGATCGAAGCTGTATCTAATTGAAAGCCAACAAACCTAACAACCTGATCTAAACCGAGTTGAGCAACACGGCTTTGAAGTTCTGCCAGCGAAAACTGTGAGCCTTGAGTATTGTAGATTGGCGCACCCACAATTTGAAACTGAATCGACACATCTTTGAGTTCTGACATGACTTGTGCTGCTGCTTGCAGAAAGATGTCGTGTCCTTTCCAGCGCGCAAACGTCGCAACTAAACCAATTCGTAACACGTGCGATCGCACACTTTCTTCTCGGAAATAGTGGTGATTCACCGCCGGATAAATCACATCAATCGGCACCGGTGCAATCACAGTGTTGGCATCGCGTTTTACCGCATCAGACAGCGCGATCGCGCTGGTGGTCGATCGACTTAATGTTCTCAAGACCTTTGCCATAATTGGGCGTGTACTGTAGAAGTCTTGGATATGCCAAACCACCGGACAATTAAGCCGACCGAGCAAACTCAATAAAGCATGGGCTTTTACGCCGTTTGAGTGAATCAGATCCGGTTCAATAGTCTGAATTGTTTGCCGCAATCTTCGTAAGTAGCGGAGCAGGGCATTAGCAGAGCCAGCAATTTGCGTTAAAGTCTTGAGTGTTTTCAAGGGCTTCCAGTCGCCTTTAAGATGGCTATCGCCTAACTGAGACATTGAAGCGGGCATGGGCAAATAGATCACGTTAACGCCGAGATCAGTTGCCGCATCGATTAGAGCACCCGCAGAACCTGCGATCAGGATAATTTCAATTTCTGGGCAATGCGATCGAATCGATGCCAGTACATCAAGCAAAATTCGCTCTGCACCACCAATAAACCCGACATGATTAAAAAACAGTAGCTTCATCGTGTTCCTAGTTGCCAATAAGCTTGAGTAATTGCTTGAGTATGCGCCTGCCAAGAATATTGACTGGCTTGAGTGAGGCGCAGTGCTGGCTCTGGTGCCTGTCTCGGATCATCCAGCACCCCACCAATCGTTTTCACCCAAGCTGAAATGTCTGCCACCGGGCAGTACATTGCTGCCTCTCCAGCCACTTCGCGCAGTACGGGCAAGTCACTGGCGATCGTAATCGCACCACAAGCTAGCGATTCGATCAAGGGCAGCCCAAACCCTTCTGCTTCACTAGGAATCAACACCGCTTCAGCCTGACGATACAAAGCTGCGATCGTCGCAGTTGGAAGATTGTGCAGGTGAATGATTTTAGAGCGAATGTTTAAACGATCGAGTTGTTGCTGTTGTTCAGGTGCCCAATCGCCCCCAACTTTCACCAGATGTAATTCAGCATCAGCCCGACTTAGCTCAGCAAACACATCAAGCAACACATCAATTCGTTTACGTGGAATACAGCTTCCAACGTGTAGAACGAACGGAGCTTTTACGGGTACAGCAACATCTACATCAACCGAAAACTCGGACGAAATTCCATAGGGCGCATGAACTAAGCGTTCTGGATCGACTAATTGATACTGTTCTATCTGTTGTCGAACTGCCTGAGTCGAATAAAAGACGATCGCGGCTTTCTGTAATCCATCCAGAATCCGTTGAGACATTGCCCGATACCACCGTGGGCGCGGTTCTTGTTCGGGTTCAATAATCGATCGAAACGCATCAATATCATGACAGTACACTCCTGTTCGATGTGCAGGAAGTTCATGCACTAATTGAGCATAAGTATGATCGCACACATGAAACACATCGAATCTCGTGGCCATGCGCTTGATGTAATTCGGATAGTCCCAGAAGCGATTGAGTAAGCGATCACTATTAAACGCAACCCTGCGATTTCCAAGTTTCGGCAGACGCGTCAGGCGATGTTGGAACGGTGGTCGCACTTGATCCAGTCGCCAGCCGTGGTCAGTCTGCCAGTTGTCTAGTAACATCTGAGCGCACAAATTCATACTGTGCCATTGTTCTTCTAGATAATCACAAATTAGAGCCGCACGCATAGTTTCAATCCAGTGAGATCGCCTAACGTGCAGAGACTCCAAGCTAAGCTAAAGTCTCTGCGCTTGTTTCTTCGGGAGCAATCGGAATATGCTGGTAGCCTTTAGCATTTTTGGGCTTCTTCCGAAGATTGAAGGTATTGTTTATCCAAGATTGAATCGAAAAACTCTAGATGCTGTCTTGCAACAACTGACCACTGATAAACCGAATGCGCTCGGTCAAGTCCTTTTTGAGCAAGCGTCGTGCGGAGTGCTGCATCTCCGATCAACATTGAGATGGCTTGAGTCCAGGCTTTCTCGTCTTTCTCGCCAATCACAACTCCTGCCTCTTCAATTACATAAGGAATCTCACCGCTATCACTGCCGATTACCGGAATTCCACAGGCAAACGCCTCAATCAGCATTCGCCCAAATTGTTCGCGCCATTTTCGCGTTGTCTGACTTGGCGCACAAAGGATATCCATTGCGTTGAGGTACTGTGGCACTTGATCATGAGTGACGGTTGTACAGATGCGAACGCGATCGCCATAGCGTTCTGCCCACGATCGCAATTCTGCTTCCATTGCCCCTGTGCCGACAAACAAAGCTCTCCAAGGTTGAGCAACCTGATCCAGCACCCGCATCAACATCGTCAGCCCTTTTTCTGGAACAAATCGCCCCAAAAATCCAACGATCGGAGCATTCATTTGATCCCATTCCAAGCGGTGCCGAATGCTTTGCTGCATCTCAGGAGCCGGAAAGAAATGCTCGACATCGACTCCATGCGGAATGATTCGCATGGGTCGATCGTAGCCTTGCCGATGTTTTAATGCAGCCACAACCGTTTGACCCGGTGCAATCCAGCCCGACGATCGCTGCATAGTCTGAGTTTCTATCCAGTTAAACGGCGGCGGATAGCGTTTGGAGTTGTTTTGAGCCGTAAAGTAAACTAAAGGAGTCTTGGTAGGAGCCTGCCGCGCAATTTGTCCACCTGACAAGACGTAAGGCTCCTCCCAGCAATGCACTAAATCCCAACCCTGCTGCAAAATTTCCCTCAGGCGATCGCGATAAAGTTTTAACTGTGGAACTCGATCAAACAAAACCGGAACTCCTTTGACTCCTGCGCGGTCGTGCAAATCGGTTTCGAGTGTCAGAGGACGCAAATCCCCTTTGAGTGTCGAGGGTGCCACGATCGTAATGTCCCAGTCCGCTTTTGCCACACGAGACATCTCATTGGCAAGACGGCGATTCAGCGGAACAATGTACGAGTGCCCGATAGTTAAGAGCCTGCGCGGAGAAGACTTCATGGTTATTCAATGTCTGAATTAATGAACAGCACGAGCAAATTTACCCCTTAATCTGCGCGACGAGCATAAGCCTGCAAATTGAGCGCTAACGGCGTATGCACTCCTCCGGGCAGCAATCGTCCAGCTACGTAAACTGAAGTTCTAAATAAACGAGATAGAATCGCACCGGACGACCACATCGGCGGTATTTCTGGGACACCAATTTGCAAAGACACTGCTTCAAACCCAGCACGAGTTAGTGCCATCTTCAGTGATTTTGGATTGAAATGATTCACGTGAACCAGATTCGTTGCGATCGCGGCATCAGGAGCTTGACCGATCGCGTGTCGAAGTTGCTCTTTTCTCAGTTGATTGATCCCGCACGGAACCTTGACGGCAATCCAGCCTCCGGGAGAAAGCAGTTCTTTTAGCTCTGAGAGAATTGTCACTGGATCAGGAATATGTTCTAAAACATCCGTTAAAGTAATGGCATCATAACGACGATTTGTTTGTGCTAATTGATAGGCATTCATCGCATGAACGGTCACACCCGTCTGTTCTGCCGCGAATCTTGCCACATCCGCATTCAGTTCAATCGCTTCTACTGCCCATCTCGCCTGCTTTGCGAAAAAGAGCATCCGCCCAACATTTGTCCCAACATCGAGTAAGGTACGTCGCTCATGCGGTAAACGGTTGCCCAAATCGCTCAAAATACTCTGAAAAATCCAGTCTTTGTAGGGCCAAGCGTAGTGTGCTGCCATCGCTTCATCCGTGGGACTCTTTGAGTAGAGACAGTCAAAGAAATTTGAAGGCTCAGGTAAGCCCTCAGGTTGAATAAAGCCGCACTGTGAACATTGATTTAACCAAAAAGTTTGACGATCGTAAGCGACAATTACCTCGTTGGTTTGATACTGCATATCAAAATGTTCTTGATTCACAGGAGTCAGATGTTCATTCCCACAAATCGCGCATTGGGACAGAGAAACGAAAGCTGGAGCAGTACAGGGCATCGTCACACCTCGACAGCGGAGAACGGTATGATTAAATGGAATGACTAAAACCGATCATTACAAGCACCGAGATTTGAGCAGCAATCAATCTTTGAAGGTAGTGAGATCGCAGTTTCAGTCAGTAGAACTATGCAATGTTTATGCAATCTCACCTAGCGTAGAATCACGGAACTTAATCGACGATCGCATAAAAATAAAGCAGAATTACGGGCTCCTCTCTTGCCCTTATCAGTCAGAATTCAAACGAAATTGTAGACAATATCTATGCTCTCTTTCACTTCTAGTGTTCTTATTCCCAGCTTTCGTCGCCCTGAGCATCTGAGACGGTGCTTGCTCAGTCTAGCGACTCAAACTCAACTTCCGGATGAAGTGATTGTGGTTTGGCAGGCAGACGACACGCCAACTCGTAATGTGGCTCAATCGCTTGTATCCTCGCTACCTTATGTGTTGCGAGTACTGCACTGTGCTGAAGCAGGAGTTGTGAGCGCAGAAAATTTAGCCTTAGAAGCTGCATCCTCAGACATCATTCTGTTGTGTGATGATGATGTAATTGCGCCTGAGACTTGGGTTGCTCGTCATTTGTCGTTCTATACGGATGCCACAGTGGGTGCGGTGGGCGGCTCGGCGAACAATCATTATCCCGACTGTTCCAGTTTTCCGAAGCGATCGGTTGAACCGATTGGTCGATTAACGTGGTATGGCAAGAGTTACGGCAATATGTATGACCAAATTGAGGCTTGGACAGTGCGTGAGGCGATCGACTGTGATCATCTAGTCGGCTATAACATGAGCCTCAGACGAACTGCATTGGATCGATTTGAACCTGCACTAAAACCCTACTGGCAACAATTCGAACTCGATGCTTGTCTTCAGGTTAAAGCGAGGGGATACCGCGTTCTGTTTGATTTTGCCAATGTAGTAGCTCACTATCCAACGAATAAAGCTTATTGCGGTGGAAGGGATGGAGATTTACAGGTAAAAGTGTTTAATGCTTGCTACAACCAATCTTTTATTCTTGCAAAACACAGCCCTGCATATTTGCAGTTTTGGCGGCTTATCTATCTGTTTTTAATCGGTTCTGTGAATGCACCTGGGCTGATTGCAAGTTTACGAGCCATTCAACTGTACCGAAACCCACATCAAGAACTCAGAATCCTACAATCCGCTTGGAAACAAAGGATTGCAGGATGGAAAGCCGGACTTCAGGCGCGAGAATTACGATCGAATCTCTAATTTAACGAATTAGAGATACAAACCGTGAATGCTTTTCACAGTGTTAGAGAGGTCACAGTGTTAGAGAGGTCACAGTGCTAGAGAGGGTTACAAATGCGGCAATGGAGATAGCTGCATAACTCTCTTACGCCATTGATACCGTTCTTCTGGTTTGAGCAGGGTAAACCAAGCCAGCATCAAGAAAATAACTGCTGTAAACACCATTGAGGCACCAAGCTCGATCCAGCTTTTGGGAGGATAAGAGTGAGCAAACCAGGCTACTTCAGGAACATACAGCGCTGCTAAAAGACAAGGGTGCACGATCGCAGCAAGTAGGGCGCGAGGTGATGAGCCAAACTGGTGTTTGAGGTGATAAAGCATTCCCCAGAGATACAGCCCGAAAAAGGAGACAAATGTTCCTAACAGCGGCCCGGTCAATTTCAAAGCAGGAGTCGCAAGTAGGCTGACTGAGATATTGAGAAGACTGGCAAACATGGACATTCTAGCAATCCTCGCTATATTTCCTGTTCCTGAGAAGCACCAACCCCAAAGGGATAACACTCCCATCGTTACAGCGTTGATTGCGGCAAGGGTACTGACTCCCATCCCTGCAAATCGCTCTGAGCCAACCCAAAGTTGCACAAACTGCGGATTGTATAGCAGAATCGGGATCATCAGCATCAAGCCGGATGTAACGACTAATTTTGTTAACTGAACAAGTCGAAGATTGAATTGACCCAGTTCACCTTTCGCATATAAGTCAGCTAGCCCTGACCAAGTTGCATTTCCAACACTCTGTACCTGTGATTGGGCGATCGCAAACAGCCGCTGAGTCATCACAAATGGAACCACGCTTGCAGGCCCTAAAAAATAGGCAATGACAAGATTGTCAGTGAATAAACCAATTTGTCCAGATAGGCTGTAAATCAGCGTCGGAATGCTTAACTTTTGAAGTTGCTTGCGAATGGGCTGCATTGCTTCAGTAGGAGCAGAAAACACTATCCTCAAAGCGCTTGGATACTGACGTATGCTTTTCCAACTGATTAAGATTGTTGCAACGATGACACCGATTATTACTGCGAGGGCTTGCCCAGCCATTCCCATTCCTTGCGCTGCTAGATATAGAGAAGCACC
This sequence comes from Cyanobacteria bacterium FACHB-DQ100, assembly GCA_014695195.1. NCBI lineage: Bacteria > Bacillati > Cyanobacteriota > Cyanobacteria bacterium FACHB-DQ100. The sequence goes on from JACJNW010000019.1 coordinate 218,311, forward strand.
CGTAATGATTAAGCTCTGTAGAACAAAAGAGAGGTTGACAATATCACTGCGCTGCGATGCTTCGGTTAACAAGCGAAAGGGAGTCAAAGGAAGTAAAAAGGAACCCAATACTCCGATCCAATAAGCCGCTTGTAGGTCAAGCGCTAAGGATGGCTGAACTGGGACGAGATGCAAAAGTGCAAAACTAAGCATAACAGCGGCTCCCAGCATCAGAAGTAAGACTTTGCAGTAGGCTCGAATTCCAACTGCAACGGTCAATTCAACCTGAGCGCGATTTCCTTGAGCAACTGCGATCGCAAGCACGGGCAACAATGATCCGCCCAGTCCTAATTCTAAAATTTTCAGATGACCGAGCCAATCACCAGCAGAGCGGAGTGCCCCAAAGCGATCGTCACCCAGCCAATTTAAGATTAAGGGAGTACTAAGAATTCCGGTTGCTAAGGTAATCGCTTGCAGCAGTAATGATGAAGCATAATTGACAGCAGAGCGCTGTGTCCGGCTCATAGTTGATCAACTCCTTTCTGGGCAGCACCTAGTGCTGCTTCATGTAATCGCTCCGCATCTGTCCACACTACTCCCTCACGGATTACTCGTGCAGGAACGCCAGCGAGAAGCGAGTGAGGGGGACAAGAGCGGGTCACAACGGCACCTGCTGCAACAACTGAACCCTCGCCGATCGTCACACCCTTAAGAATTGTGGCATTACAGCCAATCCAAACATTATCTTCGATACAAATTGGCGCTGTGTATGGAGGTAGGCCAAATCCATGACCATCATCGTCCAAAATAGTTACACCAAAGGAGATCGCGCATCTTCTCCCAATTTGAATAGAAGTACTTGCATAAATACGGCTACCATCAGCAATATACGTCCCTTCACCAATGCCTAAATTAGATTTAGCTGCCACAGATAAGATAGTCCCCCGCCCAATGCAAACTTCTCCATCTAATGCCAAAATTGATTGAGAAGCACAAACAACGACTGTAACCGAATTTCTAGGTGTAGCATTGCCAAAATGAGTTATGCCAACATAGCAAGTGCCCTTAGGAGTTGTGATTGAAGCATCTTTCGCTAAGGACAATTGAATTCGTCCTCGACAGATAAATTTTCCTCTACTAAAAATTCGCCGATTGAGACGAAGCTCAGCAGGAAGATTAATACTTAGAATTTTATGAATAAAACTTGCTTCCACGACTGACAATTCCTCAGTTATATCTCTTACTCTCGATGCCTAGACTGATAAGTCTGCAATGTATTGCTAAAGCTTCTGAGCGATCAGAACGATGTTTGCAGCGTAATCGTGTCCAAGCAAGCGAGTGATCATCAGTCGAGAGGCTAAGCTAGAAAACTTTTCAATCAAATTTCTGCTGGGCTTTCCAAAGATCACGCGGTATCCTTCTACTTTCAGCCCGAACGAAGTTAGATAAGCCCATAGATCATGAATGCTGTAGCAATGCAGATGAGTCATGTCCCAGCTTAATGGATTAGAGATACATCGTGCATTCGGGGTCTGAATTACAAGTAGTCCACCTGTCTCTACTCGATCGATCAATTGGTGAAGAAGTGCCAACCCTGGACGTAACTCTAAATGTTCAATTGTGTCAAAACAAAGCACTGCTTCATACTTCTGATCAATTTCTTCCAAAGTTGAATAGGTGTAAGTAAACTCTTGCCCAATATCTTGAGTATGATAAACGCCTTGAAATCCTGCGCGATAAAACTTCTGCTGAATTCGTAGATCGCCAGCGCCAACATCTAGAATTGTGGATTTAGCCTTAATGCGATCGAAAATGATTTGCTCAATTTCGGAGAAGGAGGAGTCTGCCCACCAATGCTTTGTTGGAAAATGAGGTGAATTTGCCAGTAATTCCTTACGCTTCCAATAGTTTGCGTAAGCTAAATCAGAGTTAATCGGACTGCTTGTAGAGTTGCTCATCAGAAATTCCTTCATCTGGTTTATGGGTGTGATTGGCTCGATCGCAGGGATACAGGCGATGTAAATTTGCTCTTTTGAATTTGCTCTTTGATAGCATTTGGTCGCATCCTTAGCTATCAGTGGCTTAGGAAGAGTTATGCGATCGCTGCCGAAAAAGTATAGCTTCATCGCATATCTGCGAATTCTGGTAACTTGAAAGTTTTTGTACTTAAGGAAACGGAAGATCCACAGAAGATACTCTGACAGAGCTTGAGCTTTGAGCAAGACTTACAAGATACTAGCTAGAGCGACAGACATAGTATTATGAACTGCGCTTAAAGCCGCTTCTCAGCAGGATTACTGACTCAAATTCCAGTTCATTCAATCAGTAAGTCCGTGAAAAGTCGTCCGTAAGATTACGACTTCTTAGGACTTGCAGCAGGTCATTCCGCAAAACTACTGACTATTCTCTGAAAATAAGCTGAAAACTGATTTGATGAGTCGATCTTGATCATCCTAGTTGTTTAGCAGTCTGGATTAGCGAGGGATGCTGTACGCTTAAATGCTTGCGATTTGGTCGATCGACCCAAAGCACGCTCATAAACCTGAATTGTTGCTTGAGCAGTCTGCTGCCAGCTAAAATGCTGCGATCGCAACTTTGCTCGCTGTCCTAAGCTCGATCGATACTCCGGATCAGCGTTGATGTATCGCAGACAGTTCGACAATTCTTGTGTGTTCTCCAGACTAAATAAGATGCCTCCTTCTCCTAATACTTCAGGTAGACAAGTCGCTTGTGCTGCTAAGATTGGGCATCCGACTGCCATTGCTTCACACAGTTGTAATCCGAACCCTTCGTACTCACTGGCATACACAAAGCAGAGCGCACCCGCATACAGCTCAGGCAAATCTCGATCATCGACCCATCCTAGAAATCGAATGCGCTCAGCAATCCCTGAAGACTCCGCAAGCAGACGAAGCTGGTTTTGATCTTGACCTCCTGCAAGCACTAAATCAACGCCTTGTAAGTTCGCCTCAGCAAATGCTTTGACCAAAAAGGGAATGTTTTTGCGCTGCTCCAAACCACCGACATAAAACACATACGGTGATGCTAATTGATACTGCGATCGCACTGCATCCGCAATCGATCGATAAAAATGATCATCTGCCGCCTCATAAATCACGCTCACCTTAGAGGCTGGAATCTTGAGATGCTCGACTAAATCACGTTTAGAGAACTCACTCACCGTAATGATGTGCGTCGATCGAGTTCTTGCAATCCAGTGATAAAGCTGACTTTGCCGATAAGCGAAGCTGAAACGTTGGAACAAAGACAGGTGTTTCGCATAGTAAACCTGATCGATCGCATCATGCAGCGTTAACACTTGAGGGCATGAATTAAAAGCAGGTAATCCAAAGTTCATTGGACAATGCAGCACATCGATTTGATCCTTCGAGCATTGCTGAGGCAACCAGACTTGCTCCCATTGCAGATAGCGCATAGCGGGAGAAAGCCGCACCTGGTAAGCAGATTGCGGCAAGCGCTCTAGATGAGCGGGATGAATCGGACGATCGCTGTACAGAACTAACTGAACATCTAGCTGGGCTAATTCTGCTAATAGATTTGCAGTATAACGATTCCAGCCGCGCAAGGTCGGGGCTGTTAATAGCCGCGCATTAAATCCAACCTTCATGAATTTGCCTCGATGATCGCATCATAGACCTGCTCAACCTGCGTCACTGTCACGGTTGGGCTACAGACTTGTTCTAGAAGTTGTCGAGCATTGTGACGCTGAGTTTCTCGACGCGTCGGATCGTTGAGAAGCGCAACCGTTCTTTCAATTAGTCCACGATCGTCGATCGCAATTCCAGCATGAATCCCGTCTTTGGCCGGTAAACCCTCGACTCCTTCGGGAGTTGTGACCACAGAAGTTCCAAACGCAAAAGATTCCATCACTTTCACTTTCATGCCGCTTCCGGCAGTCGGGGCATACAGTAAAACATCCATTTGCCGAAAGTACGGAGCAATATCGGGGACATCTTGATAAATCGCCAGATCAGAATGATTCTCGAAGGCTGCAAACCGAGTCCGAGCAGAGCGTCCCACCAGTTGAAGTTGAGCCGTCGGAACTTGAGCTTTAATCTCTGACCACAAACGAGTTAAAAGCCGCTCAGCCGCCGAATAAGTGGGCATCCAGCCGAAATTCCCAATCAAGCCAACAACCGGGCGGTTTTGCTGGGGTTTGATCTGGCTAAACGGTGAATGAGACAAATCAAATCCAAGCGGAATGGTATGCGCGATCGCTCCAGGATGAAGCTCACAAATTCGATTTGCCAATCGATCCGACAGTGCGATAAATCGAGGCAATGATCGCAACAGATAGCGTTCTGCGCCGTAGCTCCGCCACTTATAGATCTTTGCTCTCCAGTCGGAAGACTCAAAAGCACGATCCTCAGAAAATAGATAATGTACCGTAACTACTGTTTTCTCTGGGTGACATAGCCCAAGCCAACTGCTCCAAAGCTGCTCTAGGTGCAATACATCATACGGAGCGGCTAAACGTTCTGCTAATGCTTGCTGAAACTCCGAACTAAAGACATAAGAGAAAGGACGGCGAAAGCTTTGCCACTTTCCACGCAGTCCTGCTGGTGGACGATAGAGATAACAGTGGAGATCATAAGACGGAAATAAAGCCTGAGTTTGCTCGATTTCCTCAGTCGTTTCACACGCAACAAAAGCGGAAACTTGATGACCGCGATCGACCAGTTCTTTGAGTAAGACATAGTACCAATGGCTATCGGCTTTGCCGAAAGGAATCGGTGGCGATGTCATAACTAAGACAATCTTTTTGGTCATAAGTTAGGCTTTCCCAAAATTCTGGAATTGCGATCAACTGAACAGAAGTTCAAACTTAGCGAAGTTAGACAGAAACAAGTGCACAATGAGCTGAATCATTGATCACATCAATAATCTGCTGTGCCATCGCATCCCAAGTTCCACTCCGTAGTAAATAAGAAACTTGCTTCTGCACCAACTGCTGATACACCCGTTGATGACTCTGCCAATGATACAGTACATCGATCAATTGAGCCATATCATTTGCATCGGATAACAATAACGGTCTTAACTCGTTTGGATATCGCTCTGCAACTCCCGCCGTTGCCGTAACGATCGCCGGAATTCCACAACATAATGCTTCATGCACCCCTAAACCATACGCTTCATACCGAGTAGGTGCCACTAAACAATCTGAAGCTCTCATTAGATCTGGAACATCAGTGCGAAATCCAAGAAACTTGATACGATCGACCAATCCCGCTTCCACAAGGCGCTGCTTCCAGCTCGGCAACTCAGCACCGCCCCCAATCACAAGCAATTGAGCATTCCAGGCTGAATTTTGGCATAATTGCTGCCATGCTTCAAACAATACATCAAACCCCTTGCGCCGATCTCCTAATGCACCAACAAACACTACGATTGGGCAATCCAATGGCAAGCCCAACTGCTGACGTAGCGATCGTGCTTCTCCAGCCGTTGCAGGATAGAACGTGGTGGGGTCAATGCCATAGTAGATCGATCGCACTTTCTCAGGAGTAACCAATCCATTCTTAATCACATCGGCTTTGGTTCGCTCTGAGTCGGCGATGACAAGTTGCGCTCGCTGCAAGCGGCGTTTTTCTGAGTGACGAAAATAGGCGTGAGTTGCTGCAATCTTTGCTTTTTGCAGCACATTGACCTTTGATTCTGGACGATAAGCGGCATGAACATAATGCACCCAGTTCACATCGCCCCAGTCACAGTTTCCTCCATTGACTAGCACTCGTCCGCCTCGCTGCGTAATCCGATGCGCCCAAAATCGTCCGACGCGATCGAGCAAAAATTCGCTGAGAAAGTACGATTTTGCCACCTTTGGTACGCGATGCCATATCAAGTTTTCGTAGCATTGTAGGTTCGGCTCCACACGATGGGAGACGACGTGAACTTCCGTGCCCTGTCGAACGAGATAATCGACTAAAGCATAGTTTGCGCGATCCATTCCCCCCGTTTTCACCAAATCGCCTGTCACTAACAGAAACAGTTTCATCTTCTTGCCAAATTTGAAACAACAATGTGTTGTCGATGGCTGTTCTGCGCTGCCACAAACAGAGTGGCATTAAGCAACCAGAATTCCATGCCACTCTGACTGATAAATATAGGATAGTTAAAGGTTAGGGCGACCGCACCGATGTTGTACGCAAGGATAATTGCCCCCCACAATTGCAGCGAGGACTGTCGGTTGCTAACGACTTGCCAAACTCCAAAGCAGGCAGCAATCAATGCTCCTGAATAAGCAATAATCAAGGGAATGCCACCATCGAGCAACCAACCTGTCCACTGAATCTCAACCCACAGCGGCTGAGTGATCGGATTAAGATTATCGCCAAAGTAGCTATTGATCATTCCCCAGCGTCCCAAGCCTGCGCCGAGAGGAAACTGAGGCAGCAGTTCGGTAATCGTAGCTTCTAAAAAGTGACCACGACTTTGATAAACAACGGTGTCGGGAGACTCTGCAATCAGTGAGAGAAAGCGATCAGCTGTCATGTTCCCCCCGATCGTCATTGCCCAGCTTGTGGTCGCGATCGCAACCACGATCGCCGTACCAACCATCGATATCACCTGCCAAACTCGTTTGAGTTGAATCAAGACAAGAGCAATCACCAGTAAGCAAAGCAGCGACATAATCAGTGTAGAGCGTACCTGTGAAAGATAGATACAAAATAAGCCAGCTCCAACACTTGCAATGGCAAATAAGCGAAAGAGTAGATTGCGTTCTTGCAGAGCGATTCCGGTTCCAAGCAGTAGCGCATAGAAACCAGAAGAAGCTGCACCCCCTGGAACATCGCTGAGTCCAGAGGGACGGAAGATCGCCGTTCCATTTGCCAAAATAATTTTTAACTGCTCTCCTTCAAATGCGCCTTCGGTTACCACTGAAGAAACCGCAAACCGAACCGTTTCAGGATAATAAATTTGTAGTACCCCTACAATTGAACTCGCCGTGTGAAATCCCCACATCAGATAGATCAACCAGCGAAAATCACGATCGTTCAGTTCGAGGCGAGTCACCCAAAACAGTGGTGCAAGAATCGCGAGATACATCAGACATTGTGCGACTCCCGCAGTCAGACTACTGAGATAGGGGTGCCAAAATAACTGCAACGCCATGATGCAAAGAATGACGATCGCCCAAGGTTTGGCTGGATGTTTGATGCCGGTTTTGGGAATTTTCCATAATAACCCCAAGCTCAGTGCAAACGCTCCAACTCGCATCACAATTCTAAACTGTGAAATTTCAGGAAAGAGCAACAGAATTTGTAGCAGAAATTGAATGAATATAAAGCCATGCAGCCATGAGAACTGTGGCAATCGAACGCGCCAAGCAGGAACTCGGACAGATTGAGGAGATTGCATGAGATTGATAGAGACAGGGAATTAGAACACTGGTCTTCTTGCTATACACAACAAGTTATCGCTAAACAAACGACCTCGAAACATTGAACTCGCTGGATAGTTCCGAGACGTAAATAGAATTCGTCCGCGATCGCTGTATTCCACCTGGATGTCAGTTAAACCACACTCTTGTGCAATCCGCCTAAGATCAATTTCGAGCAGCGCCGTAATGTGAGCCGGATAAAGTCCCGGAGCTTCTTGAAAGGCGTTAAACTGATCCTTCAACACCAACGTGAGTTTGCTCAGCAAACTCAACTGATTCGGGGTCGTCACAATGATATGTCCGCCTGGCTTAGTCAGCCGTACCAGTTCACGATAGAAAGCGCGCGGATTTTCCAAATGCTCGATCGTTTCAACTGACACGACTACATCGGCAAAACCGCCCTCAAGCTGAGTCATCGGTTCATCCAGGTTCTGAGCGATAAACTCTGTGCCTGCGGGGAATCCTTCATATCGAACCGCATCGATCCCAACATAGCGATCGCAGAACTTTGAGACAAACGGCTTTAGGTTTCCAGCTCCACACCCCACATCTAACAGAACAGAGCTGTGTGGACAATCTGCCAAGGCTCGCGCAACCATTTGATAAATCGCGACATTACTAATCCCTAAACTCTGTTCTGCGCGGGTAATCGTGTTCCTCATGGTACAAACCTCTGGTGAAGAATCAAGCTGTCTCGACGGCTGCTGTGTTGTAGTTGCGTCGGACGTATTCATGATATTTATGGGCAATGTGCGTTCCTGGCTTGAGGCAGTTCGCGACGACTCCTAACACTGGATTACCAGACAGTTGCAAGCCTCGTAATGCTTCGATCAATGCCGTTCGTCCCGTATTTCCTAACCCCACAACCAGCACACTGCCATCGGTTTGACCAGCGAGAATCAAGCTGTCCGAAAACCCCAAAACGGGTGGAGCATCATAAATAATCAAGTCGTAATGTTCCTTGAGTTCCTCCATCATCTGTTTCATCCGCGCGGAAGAAAGCAGGCGACTTGCATCGCTCTGAGCAGTTCCAGCCGTCAAAACAAACAGATTTTGCTCGATCGGCGAGGGTTGAATCAATTGATGCACCGAGATATCTGAAGTTAAGCATTGGCTTAACCCCTGTTCGTTCGGAACTTTTGCATAAGTGTGAATTTTGGAGCGGTACAAATCCGCGTCGACAATCAAAACCCGCTGTCCCATCGTTGCGGCTGCCAAGCCCATATTTAACGCAACCGTAGATTTCCCATCACTTGCCAATGCTGAAGCAACGACGACCGAATGCAATGGAGCCTGCAAGTTCGACATTGATAAGCTGAGGCTTAAACTCCGAAAGGCTTCTCGGAAAATTGCAGCATCTTCGCTTAAATCGATCGAGAAGGTTTGAGCAGGGTGAGTTGAAGCTTCGATCGACGCAGGCAAGTTTCGCAGCGATGTCATCGCAGGCAAGCTGAGTTCGCCCAAGTTTTTGTAGAAGGGAATTACGCTCAACAGCGGGAATTTTGTATCCTGCTTTAGATCATCTGCTGAGTACAACACATCATCGAGCTTGTCTACCAGTAATGCCGTAAGCACCGCGAGAAATAGACTCCCCACCAGTCCTAAACCTGCACTTTGCGGAATCGATGGGAAAATCGGGGCGGGGCGTTGACTCGGGGCAGCAATAATTTGCCAAGGCTGAGTATTTTGTGCGGCTTCGATTTGCAGACTCTCACGACTGGCGAGAAAGCGATCGAGACTATCGTTGGCGACTTTCAGTTCTCGCTGTAAATCGACATTCTGACGCACGAGCGCAGGAACCGTTCTCAGGCTGGCTTGAAGCTGTTCAGCCGTTCTCACTAGAGAAACATTCCTCGCCTCTAATGCTTTAATTTCATTACTCACGGTCACCAGTTGACGATTCAGTTCGATCAGCGCTCCGCTTAAGTTTCCTTGAGCTTGAGTCATGCCAGTCGTACTGAGGGTGCGCTTCGCTTCTCGCTCCATCTGCGCTAAAATGCCCTCTCGCCGCTTCATTAAAGCTTGTACTGGTGGAGCATCGGGAGTGAGCCGTTCTACATTAATTGAGAGCTGTGTCTCTATCTGCTGAAGCTGTTCGCGCAAGCCCTGGAATGTCTTTGATTCACTGAGAGCAGAGGACGCGATCGCGATTTCAGGACTATTGCCTACTTGCTTTCTCAGGGTAGTATATAGTGCTCTTAACTCAAATAACTTCGCTTGAGTCCCTTTCTGCTCTGACTCGATCTCTCCACTGAGCTTAATTAAGTAGCCTGCGCGATCTTCAGGATTGACAAGGTTGTTTTGTTCCCGAAACGACTCAAGTCTTCCCTGGATCTGGTTCACACGATCATAGAGATTAGGCAGTTGTTTCTCAACAAACTTAACGCCTTGCTGCAAATTGCGGCTTCGCAGTTGTTCCCCATATTGAAGATAGATTTCGGACAGCTTTTGAGCTACAAATAATCCTTGAGTTGCATCGTTATCCAGATAACTCACCTCAAGAATCTCGGTGTCTTTCAGACGTGTGAGCGAGAGATTACCCAGAAGTTGATCCGGTGTCAGCGAAGGATGGTCTTTTTTCAGTGAAGTTAACGCAGGTTCAAGTATCTGTGCGCTTCTGAGCACTTGCATTAAGGTTGTATAGTTAATGCCCGAACTCTGCTCTCCTAAAGGCGTTCCGAATTGTTGTCCCGGACTTGACTTTGTCGGTTCAATTAATAATCTAAACGTACTCATGTAAATGGGCTTACGGGTGACTGCCCACGCCATCGTTGTACTGAACAATATCAGCGCCACCGTCCCAACAAATACTTTACGTCGCCGCACTACGTCCCAGACTTTTTTCAAATCGAGTTCAGGGCGATTATCAGTGCCTTTAAAGCTGAGAAAGTGCAGGGAGTTCCCCGTTTCTTGGCTCAGATCAGATTGATACAACTTCGACAAGGGATTCTTACTCATGCAACTTAAGGATTTTTACTCATGCAACCTAGAAAGGGTAATCCGTGATGCCACCCGCGCACATCTGCTGACACATCACACTATGATCAAGTTGCGCCTAGTATTGATCAAGTTGCGCCCAGTATTTCATACCGTTTTGCTTTGAGAGTCCGTAAGAGTACTGAACCTGCTCCCTTGGAATTACGGAGAATCTAGGGATATTACAGAGTGTGAGTCGGACACGATCGCTTACTGTAAGTCAGCCTCCCCTGATTCTTTCTTACTTCGTTGATGTGACTGCATTATGAATGAAGCTCTCAATCGCTTGATGTCCCGCGTTTGTCTTGCGCTCACGGCAACCGCAGTCCAACCGTTTGCAGCACTGGCACAGTCTCCGATACCGACTGCCCGATCGATGCCGCTGCCTGTGTTGCAATCGTCGCCTGTTCCTCCGGGAGTGCAGCCTGCGCCGACTGCTGCGACAGTTGCCGTACCTGTCGATAGCAGCTATAAGCTGGGTGCAGGCGATCTGATGCGGGTGGAAATGTTTGATATCCCTGAGTTGACCTTTGAGCCGCGATATACGGTTTTGCTGGATGGCGCGTTGAATTTGCCCTGGGTTGGTGGCGTTTCGGTACAGGGATTAACGATTGCTCAAGCAACCGAACAACTGAAGGAGCGCTACAAGAAATTTGTGCAAAATCCGGTGATTACGGTCAGTTTGCTGGCACCTCGTCCTTTGAAGATTGGCATCATTGGGGCTGTGAATCGTCCGGGGTCTTATATTGTGAACACGATCGGCAGCGAAATCACACAGTCCAGTTTGGCGCAGCGGAGTTCTTTTGAAGGGGGAAGCCAATGGCCCACCGTTTCTAAAGCGATTCAGACCGCAGGTGGAATTGCTCAGATGGCAAACATTCGGGAGATCGAAGTCCGTCGCCCTCAAGTCGATGGTTCACAAGAAACAATCAAGATCAATTTGTGGAAGTATTTGCAAGCGGGTGAACTGGCGCAGGATGTACCGCTAAAAGACGGCGATACGATTTTTGTTCCAACTGCAACTAAACTTGATCCAACCGAGGTGAGCAGTATAGCCATGAGCAATTTCTCACCAGAGCAGATTCAGGTGAATGTTGTTGGTGAGGTGATGCGACCCGGAGGAGTGGCAGTGCGTCCGAATTCTACACTCATGCAAGCTGTTTTAGCTGCCGGAGGAATCAATCCAGGGCGAGGAAATCGAGCAAAGGTCGAGCTAGTTCGATTGATGCCGGACGGGAAAGTCGATCGGCGAGAGTTCAAGTTTGATGTGACAAGAGGATTAGACGAGGCTTCTAATCCGGCGATTCGTCAAAATGATGTCATTGTGGTCAATCGCAGTGCGACCGCGAAGGTGTCTGATTTGTTAGGTGCGGTTGTTAGCCCGATTACGGGAGCATTTGGACTATTACGGCTTTTATTAGGGAACTAATAGCGGGTTCTACTGAGCTAAAAAACTCCGACTTAAAAGATCGGGGTTTTTTACGTGATCGTTTGTGCGATCGTTGCTTTGCAATATGCCTACCCAGTTCTCAATGCTTCTACTCAGTTCAGACGCTGAATTGATAGGGCAGTGGTTGAGCTTGATCAGCACACTGTGAGAAACAACTAGAATTTTGAGCGATTTTTCGGCAAGCAGTTGAAATAACCGCACATTTACGTAGCTTCAAAAGAAAAGACACTCAGTACAATCCAATCACTGGAGTTCAAGCATCTACCAAGCTGCATTGTCTCTACAGCCGCCGCCTTGCTGCTTCTGTGTTGCATTGCTCTATTTTTTGCAATTTGCCTGTTGCCTACATTGTGACACTGCTATTCTTGCCATGTCTTACTTGCCAACCTCAGATCACCTTGTATCGTCCCATTCTATTCGCGCTGTAGAACGTGATTCAAGTGCTCCACTTCGGATTTGTCACTTATCAAAATACTATCCACCCCAGCCTGGAGGAATCGAAACTCATGTTAGAGCATTGGCAACTTCACAAGCTGGATTAGGCGCAAAAGTGGATGTTGTCTGTGTGAATGCGTGTGATCAAACAGGTCAAGAAACGAGCCGAACGACTACCATCGAAGAAGTCGATCGCAATGTTCGCGTGATTCGCTTAGGGCGATTGGGAACAGTAGCACGGTTTGATTTGTTTACTGCCTTTTCTCAGCACTTCAGCAGAAAGGATTTTTCCTATGATATTGCTCATTTACACGCACCCAATCCGGCAATGGCATTGCATTGGGCGTTAGCAAATTCTTCCGTGCCGCTCGTGGTGACGCATCACAGTGATATTGTGAAGCAGCAAGTCCTTAAGCATGTTGTAAATCCCTTATTAAACTATGTATATGAACGTGCAGCGCGAGTTCTGGTCACGAATCCGAGCTATTTAGCAGGGTCAACTTTTTTGCGTCCGTACCAAGGGCGCGTTGAAGTGTTGCCATTAGGAGTTGATTTGTCGGTCTATCGACAACCAAGTGCGGCTGCGATCGCGTATGAGAGAAAGCTTAGGGCTACATATCCAGGCCCAATTTGGCTTTGTGTAGGACGATTGGTTTACTATAAAGCGCTGCACATTGCAATTTCAGCCTTGCAAAAAGTCTCCGGAACTTTGATCATTGTGGGCAAAGGAGAGCTTGCTGAGTCCCTGCGGCAACATGCAATCGACTGTAGCGTAAGCGATCGTGTGGTGTTTCAGCGGCATGTCAGCCAGGATGAACTGATTGGAGCTTATCGTGCTGCGACCGCTTTATGGTTTCCGTCGAATGCTCGGAGCGAAGCATTTGGCTTGGTGCAAGTGGAAGCAATGGCGAGTGCTTGTCCTGTGATCAATGCAGCAATTCCGGATAGTGGAGTCACTTGGGTGAGCCGTCATGAAGTTGAGGGATTAACCGTGCCAGTGAATGATCCCGACGCACTGGCGAATGCTGCGAATCGATTGCTGCGAGAGCCACATCTGCGTGGTAAGTTTGCGATCGCGGCTCAAACCCGATCGCAGCAGTTTGACCAAGTGTTGATGGCGGAAGAAAGTTTACGAATCTATCAGCGGGCAATTCATCAAGGAGTGGTACAGCCAATTTTGGTTTAGATGAAGAGAGAATAGGTGATGAAAATTCTGCATTTGTATGCTGGAAATTTATTTGGAGGGATTGAGACCTATTTAGTGACATTAGCCAAGACTCAAACACTAATGCCACAAATGCAGCATGAATTCGGGCTGTGCTTTTCGGGGCGATTGATGAGTGAGCTTCAGCAGGCAGGCGCGATCGTGCATGAGCTGGGGGCGGTGAAAGTTCGCAAGCCTTGGACAGTGTGGGCAGCGAGATCGCGACTAAAAGCACTCTTGCGGCAAGGGTATTTCGATGTGGTGATTGCTCATGCTTGCTGGGTACAGGCAATCTTTGGAGCAGTGGTGAAAGCACAGAAACTGCCGCTAGTATTTTCTGCTCATGATACGGTATCGGGTCGTGGATGGTTAGAGCAATGGGCTAAAAGAACAGTTCCGCATCTAGTGATTGCGAATAGTGATTTCACTAGATCGACGCTCAAGCTTCTTTATCCATCGTCTCCTAGCTGCTTACTCTATCATCCGGTTTTAAATTCGGCTGATCCGGATCAAGCTTCATTGCGGCGATCGGTGCGATCGCAGTTTCAGACCCCCGATGATCAAGTTGTGATGATTCAGGCTTGCCGTTTAGAACCTTGGAAGGGGCATCGATTGTTGCTGTCAGCATTGGGACAACTTAAAGATGTGCCAAACTGGGAGACGTGGATTGTGGGAGGAGCACAGCGTTCGCATGAAAAAGCTTATCTAGCTTCGCTTCAGGCGGAAGCAAAAGCATTAGGGATTGATGGTCGCGTGAAGTTTCTAGGTCAGCGATCGGATGTACCAAACTTGTTAGCTGCTGCTGATATTCATTGTCAACCGAATAGTGGAGGAGAGCCGTTCGGGATTGCTTTTATTGAAGCACTGTATGCTGGACTGCCTATTGTTACAACTGCGATCGGGGCTGCACCAGAAATTGTGAATGATACTTGTGGGTGTTTAGTACCTGCGGGAGATCCAAGCGCGATCGCTCAAGTTCTAAAGCGATTAATGACGGACGCAACAGAGCGCGATCGGCTGTCGCAAGGTTGTGTCGATCGAGCAGTCGCGCTTTGTGATCCAGCACAACAATTAAGTAAGCTATGTAAAATTCTCAGCCTAGAGCTTTCACTTGAAGCTCCGGTACAAACACCAAAGCTAACGACTCGCTGATTTTATGGTAAAGCTTTCTCTCAATGGGAAAACTACGATCGACATTTTGTATCGTTTTTGAGCACTTGCATGAACAAACTACTCACAGCTACTCTTACCAGTGCCTTTCTGCTCTTAGGGGCGGCAAAAGCTTCTGCTCTTACCGTTCTCTACGATGGCTCTGCGGGCAATTTTCCAACGAATCAAGGCTGGTTTTCAAATGGAACTGGCTCTCAATCTTTTAGTAGTGGCGGCACAATTCTCGATACAAATGGTAGTAGTGGAACGGACTTTAGTATCCGAACTGGCTACGCTCGGACTCCTGGTTTGGCTCCCTTGGGTGTCAGCTTAGACGCAAATAGCGGATTTAATTTGCGGTTTGATTTGGAATTGCTGAATGAGGCTCGTAATAGCGCAGCGTCAAACAATACGGCAGTCGATAACACCGACGATCGTGCAGGTTTGAGCATTACTGTGATCAGTTCTGATGCTTCAAAAGCGATCGAGCTTGGATTTTGGACAGATCGAATTTGGGCGCAGCAAGATGGGGCAGTCAAAGCTGATCCAAGTACAACAAATCTTAATCCACCCACACCCATTAGCCCAAGTGGAACGCGGTTCACTCAAGCAGAAGGAGCTGCTTTTAATACGCAATCAAGCGTGAATCGTTATGACTTGTCGTTTTTAGGCAATAGCTATTTTCTCTATGTTAATGGCGATTACAGCACACCTCTACTCACAGGACGTTTGCGGGACTACCGACCCGAAGCTGCTTTTGGAGGAGTCTCAGCTATCTATGCAGCGCCTAACTCTGTGTTTATAGGAGATAATACAACTTCTGCAAGAGGGAGCTTTAGGCTAAATCAGGTCGAGTATTCTCCAACGCCAGTTCCTTTTGCGTTTAATCCATTGTTGGGGTTTGGTGTGATTGGACTGACTAGATTGCGTAAGATAATTGTCAAAAGGGCTAAACGTTAAGAGGGTTAGAAACGGTCAGCGCCCAAAGCTCTCAGCACAGATGCCAGGAAATCAAACCAAGCATCAGATCAAGTTAGCCTCACTTGGCGCAGGCTCCATCGTGGGAAAGCTGCGTTTCAATCACGATCGTTTCATAGTTTAGTTTTTGCAAAACTTCAGTGAGCAATTGTTTAGCGCTGTTGTTGGCTGATTCGAGAATATTGCTTTCACAAGCTTCTTGGCGGATGGCTGCGATCGCTTTGAGTTGCGCTTCTTCTTCCAGTTCGGCAGAGGCTTTGGGGGCAAACCATTCACTATAGTTTGCCAGAATGGTCGAATGTCCCACGTTTAGCCCGATGTCTCGAAGGTAAGGTGCAGGCAGCACTAGATGAACTTTACCCGGACTTACAGATTTCACTTGCAACTGTTTCAGATCAATCCCTGCTTGCACTTGGGATACGCCTTCGTAAACCAGGTTGGTTTGTCCAACTTGTAAGCCAAACACGTCACTCGGTTTTTCAATACGGATGGTCGCTTTAGCTGTCATTGTCGCTGAGGTGAGTTGATCTGCGTTTTGCAGTCCTGAGAAGATAAGATTTCTCAGCTCAACCGTGGTTGCGGAATGCGGTAGGAACTGTAAACCAAATAGACCGAGCATCAGAAGCACGATCGCGCTCACAATCAGCCACTTAAATTTCTCAACGATCGGATTGATCACCGTTTCCACACTTTGACTCAGCAACGCGTCCCAAAACCGCATAACCCTGCTCCTAAACTCCAGTGCTATTGGTGATTCTAGCTGAGAATAAGTTTGCCCGTTGTTAAGTACGCCGAGATCGATTCCATTTTGCAGTAGACTGAGCAAGACGCGATCGAACTTCAATAAAATGACAGGCTCTAAGATTGGTGTAGCAGTTGTTGGAACGGGATTTGGGCAGAAAGTTCACATTCCTGGACTTCAAGCACATCCACGGACTGAAGTGGTTGCAATCTATCATCGAGACGCACAAAAAGCACAGGCGATCGCACACGCTCATCAAATTCCTCACGCTTGCTCAACGATCGAGGAAGTTCTGGCACTGCCAAACCTTGATGCTGTCAGCATCTCAACGCCGCCATTTTTGCATTTCGACATGGCAAAAACGGCGATCGATGCCGGGAAACATTTGCTGCTAGAAAAACCCACCGCATTAAACGTGATTCAAGCAAAAGACTTGTATCGTCGATCGCTAAAGAATCGCGTTGTTACCAGCATGAACTTTGAGTTCCGTTTCGTTCCCGCTTGGCAGCATTTCGCGGATTTGCTCGCGCAAGATTACGTCGGACAGAAACGCTTAATCAAAATCGATTGGCTCGTCTCTAGTCGCGCTGATGCCTCTCGCCCCTGGAATTGGTACGCCTGCAAAGATCAAGGCGGCGGTGCGTTGGGCGCACTCGGCTCTCATACGTTTGATTACATCACGTGGCTGTTTGGTGAAGTCGATCGCTTAACTGCCAGTCTCAGTACCGCCATTTCGAGCCGTTTTGATCCCGCTACAGGCGAACTCAAACCCGTCGATTCCGATGACACTTGTAATGTCACGCTGGAACTGATAGATGGAACTCCCTGCCAAATCTGTATCAGTTCCGTTACCGCTCAAGGACGGGGACACTGGATTGAGGTGTATGGCGATCGCGGCACTCTCATTCTCGGCAGCGACAATCAGAAAGACTACGTTCACGGATTCAAGCTCTGGGGCGCCCCTATAGGACAAGAACTCGTAGAACTCGAAATTCCGCCGCACTTTGCGTTTAAGCAAGTGTTTGCAGATGGACGCATCGCGCCGTTTATCCGCGTCGTTGATCAATGGGTGTTGGGGATCGATCGCCAAGAGTCCCTTTCACCTTCCTTAAAAGAAGGCGTATATTCACAACTCCTGATGGATCTCGCGCACGAATCAAACGAGACTGGAACTTGGGTGAACGTACCGCAATGGTAAAGAGGTTAAATCTCCTCATCAGGTGCGACCTCTAAATACAAGCGAATGAACTCCGATGCCGCCTTCGGATTCACTGACTTTAACGCCTTATAAATTTCAACTACAACTTCAGCTAATGGATCACGCTCACCCCGGAGCCAGCGACTGAAGTTCGATCGATTCACCCCCATCATCGCCGACAGTTGATATTGCGTGATGCTGTGGGATTCAAGCACCTGCCTTAATGCGCTCCCTGCTCTTGACATAGTCTGCTCTGCATAACAGTGGATGCTTTGACTATATCGGTTTTTAACCTCTGTGCAAATAAATTGAATCGCACCTATGGTAGTCGAAGTATTTTTTAGGTGAGTCGATGTCTCAGCCACGCGCCCAATAGCGGCAAGGCAATCCGATAGCCCAACTCAGCTCCGTACACCAAACCCTTCTGCTCTAAGCTTGCTAGCGCTCCTTGCAGCCCGCCCCCCCGCGACAGATTGTGCTTCTGAATATACTCGCGGGCATGAGGGCTATCTGTCGGATCAAGCGCCAAGCTTTCTAGCACCCGGACTTGGCTATACGGCAACAGCAAAATCAGCGACTCAAACGTTACCGAAAGATCTTGAATCAGCCCGATCGCAGCGCGATCGACATGATGCGGCTGAATCACGGTGACTGGCTCAAAATTCTTGCGAACCGCTTCACGTTTGCCATACTCCAGCCAAATCCGCCGCGCCAGCGTAATCGCATCGCCAAAATGCCCCTGCACATAGTTGAGAAACAGCACTAAGCTCTCTGGTTCAAGCTCTAACCGCTCAGTCAGCATCGCTTGAGCAATCCAAGTTTGCATCGTTTTATTCGATATGGGACTTAGCGACACGACTGGCAATTCTTTCGTCTCTGTCCAACGCTCTGCCACAGTTGCGATCAGCGCATAGCTCACCCGACTCTGCCGCCGGACTTCCTGACGTAAATACTGCTCCCATTTATTCGACCGATCGAATGACCTCAGATGCGGAAAGTTCAGAAATACAATCACCACCCGACTGTCAAACCATTCTGCTAGGGCTTGTGGCAGCCTCAAAAGCGCCTCAAACAAAGCCCATTCCTTACCCGGTGACGAATGCCAGATAATCTGGGATCTGCCGCCCGTCGATCGCAAAATGAACGGATGATCTTTACTCCAGCGATCGATAAAGGTCAGCTCTTCGGGAGATTCAAACGTCGTGACGATCGCGTCTGCAAGTAACTGCAAGAATCGGCAATAATTTGTAGCGCGGAGACAGTCGATTTCTAGCACTTTTGCGCCACAATCACGAGCCGCCGCTCGAATCAGAGTACGCCGACCAATTCCGGGCACACCTGCTAAGAGCAGATCGCGATCGCTGAGCAAAATTCGACTGACTTGATCGAGTTCTTGATCTCGCCCGATTAACTGAGGGGGAAGAAACGGATGGCTCACCATTATTTAAAGTCGCAAATCTGCACTGCTCAATCTGTAACCTGCTCAATCTGTAACCTGCTCAATCTGTACCTTCAGACGCTTCACACCGGTATCCTGAAACGGTATTGTCTAGATTTTATAACGGATTTGGAAAAAATACTAATTGCTAGTGCTATGCTTTGTCTGTTGGGCACTATGTTAAAGTGCCACACGGCAGTTATCCCATAACTTCTGAGTCTCTTATGTCTGGTCATTCACTTCCGTCGCCAACCACAGCTTGGCATACCTTAGATACCACCCAATCGCTCTCAACCCTGAAAAGCGATGTCCAGTCGGGTTTAAGTGAACAAGAGGCGGCACTCCGCCTGGATCAATACGGAACCAACGAGCTAGAGGAATCTGGCGGTCGTAGCCCGTGGGAAATCTTGATCGATCAGTTCAAGAACGTCATGTTGCTGATGCTGATTGGTGTCGCTCTCGTCTCTGGAATTCTCGATCTGATCGCACTAACGCAGAACAATCTCAAGCCTGGTGAAGTGCCTTTTAAGGATACGATCGCGATTCTGGCGATCGTCGTGCTAAATGGTGCATTAGGGTATGTTCAGGAGAGCCGCGCTGAAAAAGCGTTAGCAGCACTTAAGCAACTTTCGTCGCCGAGGGTACGTATCCTGCGGGGAGGACGAGTCACCGAGGTCGATTCCAAGTATCTGGTGCCGGGTGATGTGATGCTGGTGGAAGCAGGGGTTCAGGTGGCGGCAGATGGGCGGATTCTCGAAGCGGCAAACCTGCAAATCCGAGAAGCAGCACTCACCGGAGAAGCCGAAGCCGTCAACAAAAACGCCAAGATTACGGTCAGAGAGGATGCGATGCCTGCCGATCGGATCAACATGATCTATCAAGGCACTGAAGTAGTCAACGGTCGCGGCACGGTGGTAGTGACCGGAACCGGAATGCGAACGGAACTCGGAAAAATTGCTGCACAAATTCAGGGTGTGGAATCGGAGCCGACTCCGTTGCAGAAGCGGATGGATCAGTTGAGTAAAGCGCTAGTGACAGGGGCACTGGTACTGGTGGCGATCGTCGTGATCGGTGGCTTGATTATTACTCGCGATTTCAGCAAACTGCAAAACTTGCTGCAAACCTCGCTCAGTATGGCGGTGGCAGTCGTGCCAGAAGGCTTGCCTGCGGTCATTACAGTAACGTTGGCGATCGGAACTCAGCGCATGGTGCGTCGGCAAGCGTTGATTCGGAAGCTGCCTGCGGTAGAAACGCTGGGGTCTGTGACGACGATTTGTTCTGATAAAACCGGGACTTTGACCCAGAACAAAATGGTGGTGCAATCGCTGCATACGATTAGCTCCAGTCCAAAGATTACAGGTGAAGGCTATGCACCCGACGGCGAATTTCTGCTCAATGGATCGAGAATTATTCCCGCAGATCAGCCGGAATTGAGAGCCTTGCTTCTCGCTTGTACCTTGTGTAACGATTCGATTCTGCAACAAGAAGGCGGACAGTGGATTATTATCGGTGATCCAACTGAGGGAGCGTTGTTAACGGCTGCGGCGAAAGCAGGATTAGAGCGCGATCAGTGGAGCAGCAAACTTCCGCGGGTTTCAGAGTTTCCGTTCTCGTCCGATCGCAAACGCATGAGTGTGATCGTCAAAGATGCCGCAGGCTTACTGCAATCGGAAACAGACTTTCTCTCTACGCCTTTCTTGATGTTCACGAAAGGATCGCCAGAAATTGTTCTAGAGCGCTGTCATCAGATTCAGATTGGCGATCGCGTCGAGCCAATTACTCAAGCTCAGCGCGCTCAGATTCTTCAGCGCAACAATGAACTTGCTGGAAACGGTCTGCGGGTCTTGGGATTCGCTTACAAGCCTCTGAAAGAAGTGCCGCCAGAAACTGCCGACGAAGCTTCAGAGCAAGGATTAGTCTGGTTAGGCTTGGTGGATATGCTCGATGCGCCGCGTCCTGAAGTGCGCGAAGCGGTGAAGCGATGCCGCACCGCAGGCATTCGTCCGGTAATGATTACTGGAGATCACCAACTGACCGCCAGCGCGATCGCACAGGATCTGGGCATTTCCAAACCCGGAGATGAAGTGCTAATTGGGCGCGAACTTGAAGTGATGAGCGACCAAGAACTCGAACAGAACGTCGATCGCGTCAGTGTGTATGCGCGGGTTGCACCGGAACACAAGCTGCGGATTGTAAAAGCGCTCCAGCGTCGGGGACAAATTGCCGCAATGACCGGAGACGGAGTAAATGATGCCCCTGCACTGAAGCAAGCAGACATCGGGATCGCAATGGGAATTACCGGAACCGATGTGAGTAAAGAAGCTTCGGATATGGTGCTGCTGGATGATAACTTTGCGACGATCGTCGCTGCGACCGAAGAAGGGCGCGTGGTTTATACCAACATTCGCCGCTTTATCAAGTACATTCTGGGATCGAACATTGGGGAAGTGATTACGATCGCCGCTTCAGTGGTGTTAATTCCAGCCGTCGCTGCCACCGGAAGCGTCCCGCTCACACCGCTACAAATTCTGTGGATGAACCTTGTAACCGATGGGTTACCTGCGTTGGCGCTGGCGGTTGAACCGGCAGAACCGAACGTGATGAACCGTCCGCCGAACAATCCGGGAGAAAGCATTTTTGCGCGCGGCTTGGGGACGTACATGATTCGGATCGGGATTGTGTTAGCGATTCTCGCGATTTCAACGATGGTCTGGGCGTACAATTACACGACGACAAACTTCGGCGGCAACTTGGATGCCGATCGCTGGAAAACGATTGTGTTTACGACTCTATGTCTCGCACAGATGGGACACGCGATCGCAATTCGCTCCAACAATCGATTAACGATCGAACTGAATCCGTTTACCAATCTCTATGTTTGGGGCGCGGTGATTTTGACTTCGATTCTGCAATTGTTGTTAGTGTATGTTGCGCCGCTACGCGCCTTCTTCGGCACACACTATCTACCGTTCAACGAATTGATGGTTTGTGTGGGTGTGAGTGCATTGATGTTTGTGTGGATTGAACTAGAGAAGTTATTCTTCCGGTTCTATTTCAGCCAGAAGCGCTAAGTTCAATTTCTCATCAGCCTTAAGCCGCTCTCAGATCGAGGGCGGCTTTTATGCTTGATTTGATACACTTGGGAAGAATTCGGGGATTATCCGAATTCCGAATGCTCAGTTCTGTCGCTTATATGTATCTGCGCTCCCTGCATCTTCGCAATTTTCGTAACTATCACGACCAGCACATTGATTTTACGGCTGCAAAAACGATTCTGCTCGGCAACAATGCTCAGGGAAAGTCGAATTTGCTGGAAGCGGTGGAGCTATTGTCTTCGCTAAAATCGCATCGAACTTCCCGCGATCGTGATTTGATTTACGACGGTGAAACGCTGTCTCAAATCACCGGAAACTTAAAGCGCGAAATTGGAGAAATTGAGCTAAGCATGACGCTGCGCGAAAGTGGGCGGCGATCGGTCGCGCAAAATGGGGTATCAATGCGGCGACAACTCGATTTTCTCGGCACGTTAAACATGGTGCAATTTTCTAGCTTAGACCTGGACTTAGTGCGGGGAGGGCCGGATCAGCGTAGACATTGGATTGATGCGCTCTTAGTTCAACTTGAGCCGATTTATGCGTATGTGCTGCAACAATATAACCAAGTGCTGCGGCAGCGAAATGCTTTACTCAGAGCGCGATTAAAAGAGGAAAGTGAAGGCAGAGCCGTTTCATCACCGGATTTAGCGCTGTGGGATGCTCAGTTAGCGATCGCCGGATCAAGAGTAATTCGACGGCGTGCGAGAGTGTTAGGTCGATTAGCGCCGTTTGCGGAACAGTGGCATCAAGCAATTAGTGGTAGTACGGAAAAGTTAGAGATTCACTATGCGCCGAATGTTACTGCTGAGACGGATACGCCGGAAGCGTTGCAGCAGGCATTTTTAGAGAAAATTCAGGCAAGAGCGATCGCAGAACAACATCAAGGAACGACGTTAGTGGGAGCGCACCGGGATGAGGTGGAGTTTTTGATTAATCAAACGCCTGCTCGTCAGTATGGTTCACAGGGTCAACAACGGACTTTAGTTTTAGCGTTGAAGTTAGCAGAGCTTAAATTGATTGAAGATGTGATCGGAGAGCCGCCGCTTTTATTGTTAGATGATGTGTTGGCGGAATTGGATTTAAACCGACAAAATCAATTGTTAGAAGCGATTCAGGATCGGTTTCAGACCTTGATTACCACAACACATCTAGGATCGTTTGATGCTCAATGGATAGATTCAGCACAGATTTTAGAGGTGAAGGCGGGACAACTTTATCAAGCGTGAGCTGGGTTCTCTCACTGCGTTTGAGTTGTCGGGAAACGAACTGATTGTATGAATCTCATACCAAATTGATCTTTAATCGCTACAGCTCTTGCAAGCCCCCTAGATCCCCCATTTGGGGGACTTCAAGCCAAAGAAGAAGATTGGATTCTCAAAGTCCCCCAAAATGGGGGATTTAGGGGGCACGACTGGACATCAACGAAGCGAAAAATCCGCCGAACTCAGGTATCTATTAACTCTCCAACATCTGCAAGTGATACAAGCTGGCGTAGAGTCCACCCAAATCTAAAAGCTCGTCGTGCGTTCCCGATTCGACAAGCTGACCGCGTTTTAATACCAAGATGCGATCGACATTCCGAATCGTCGAAAGTCGGTGAGCAATAATGATCGCAGTGCGATTCACTAGCAATCGTTCTAACGCTTCTTGGATCAGGGCTTCGGTTCCGACATCTAAGCTGGCGGTCGCTTCGTCCAAAACGAGAATTCTCGGATCGCGGATCGCTGCGCGAGCAAATGCAAGAAGCTGTTTTTGCCCGCCAGAGAGATTCGTGCCGCGCTCCCGCAGCATGGTGTCGTAGCCCTGGGGCAATTGTTCGATCAAGCGATCGACATTGGTTTGCTCAGCCGCCGATCGAACTTGCTCAAAGCTGTAAGATTCTCCTAGCGTGATGTTGCTCTTCACATCCCCTGCAAACAGAAAGCCATCTTGCAAAATAATCGCCATTCGTCGCCGCAGTTCTGCCTGAGGCAAATCGCGAATATCTACTCCATCCAGTAAAATTCTGCCTCTAGTGGGGTCGTACAACCGACTGAGTAAGCGAATGATCGAGCTTTTCCCGGCTCCGGTCGGTCCAACTAACGCAACTTGCTCACCCGGACGAATCGTGAAATCGAGGTTTTGCAGCACATATTCATCCGACTTGTAGGCGAACGAGACGTTTTCAAAGCGGATTTCACCTTCGTTTTTAGAAGGAGGAATATGTCCGTCTGCCCGATCGCGAATCTCGATCGGTTCCGTCAAAATCTCGCTGACGCGCTCAACTGCGGTAAATCCGGCTTGAATTGCGGTGAATTTTTCGGCAAACTGACGCAACGGATCAAACAGACGTTGAGCATACAGAATAAAGGTTGAAAGCACCCCAAAGTTGAGATTTCCACCTGTGACGAGCCAGCCACCAACCCCAAGAACGCCTGCGATCGCAACAAGCGAAACCCATTCCAAGGTGGCAGAAACCGCAGAATCGTGAAAGATCGTGCGATCGACTTCTTTGATATAGCGCTTATTCACAGTGCGATATAGTTCACTGTTAAATTGCTCTCGTCGGAACAGTTGCACCACTCCAATTCCAGTGATGTTCTCTTGCAACATCGAATTGAGTTCCGAAAGTTCCTCACGCGCTCGATAGTTCGCTTTGCGGTACTGCTGCTGAAAATACACAATCAATCCCGTCACCGGAATCAGCATGGAAATCAACAGTAACGCCAGTTGCCACTGAATCAGGAACATTGCGCCCGCGATAAACAGCATCGTTGCCAGATCGCCAATGACCCCGATCGCACCTGTTGAAAAGACTTCTCCCAAAGCTTCGACATCACTGGTGAGGCGCGTGATTAACTTCCCAACTGGAGTGCGATCGAAGAATCGCACCGCCAACGAAGTCACATGAGTAAACAAATCACTCCGAATATTCGCAGTAATTCGCTGACCGACATTCTGAACTAAGAAGCCCTGAGCCGCATCGAACACCAATCGAAGTAAGACGGTCGCAAGCAATAAAAGCGCTAGAGCATTTAATCCAGTTTCCAGAGAGAAGTCGCGCAAAAAACCAAAGGGAAAATCGAAGGCGGAAGGTTCACGCTTCAACAGAGAAACTGCTTTACCAATCAGAATCGGCTGTACGGTGCTGGCGATCGCTGACGGAACCAGAAACACCAGCGACAGCAGCAAAAATCGCGCATTCCGACGGGCGTAAGGCGCAAGGCTGAGAAATAAACGCCAGTCAGTTTGTTGGGGGCGGCGAGAAGAAATCATACGATCGCGGCAGTAAGTTGATTCCGAATTTGATCAATAACGTGACTCACGTTGTCCGTATCCAGCCGATAGCTTAAGGGGTGAGCAATCAGCCGCGCTGTACTGTGAAACAACACATCGATTTCGATCAGTCCGTTTTCTCGCAGAGTGTTTCCAGTGGCGACTAGATCGACGATCGCTTCTGACATTCCCGTAATTGGGCCTAACTCGACTGATCCGTAAAGCGGCACGATTTCGACCGGCAAATCTAAGTTCTCAAAATACTCACGGGCGCAGTGAACAAACTTAGATGCCACACGACCATGCAGCGGCAATTCTAACGACGATCGATAATGACTCGAAGCCTTCACCGCAACCGACATCCGGCACTGCCCAAACCCTAAATCCACCAGATGCGCCACATTCGGCGTTTTTTCTCGTAGCACGTCATAACCCACGATTCCAAGCTGTGCCTGCCCGTATTCGACATACACCGGAACATCTGCGTTCCGCACTAATAAGGCTTTCGCGGTTCCGGTTGGGTCTGTAATTTGCAGTTGTCGATTGCCAGGTTCGAGAAACGCGCTAAAATCTAGCCCGATCGCGTTTAATAACCGAATACTGTCTTTTAATAATCCGCCTTTCGGCAATGCAACCGTCAACATACATCAAACTCTTTAAGAGAAATGTCAGAATCTATATCTTAGATCCGGATCGATTCTTTTTCCTTTAAGTCTTGGGGCATGAAAATTCTGCTGGTCGATGATGAAATTGAAATGGCTGAACCACTGAGCCGTTCGTTGACCCGTGAAGGGTATGAGGTGGATGTCGCGCAGGATGGCGATCGTGGCTTACAGCTTGCGTCGGCGAATCAGTATGATTTGTTGATTTTGGATTGGATGCTGCCGGGGCACTCTGGCTTAGAAATTTGTCGGCATCTTCGATCGCGCAGGGACGCGACTCCGGTGCTGTTTCTCACGGCAAAAGATACGATCGACGATCGTGTTCAGGGACTCGATGCCGGGGCAGATGATTACATCGTCAAGCCGTTTGAATTGCGAGAACTTCTGGCGCGGGTGCGGGCGTTGTTGCGCCGACCTACGACGATCGAGCCTGCTGCTATCCCTCGATTGCGGGTCGATGGCTTGGAGTTAGATGTCCAAAATCAAGTGGCATATCGTAATGGTCGAGCGATCGAGCTTTCCGAAAAAGAGAGTCAACTGCTTGCCTATTTGATGCGGCAACCGAATCAGCTTCTGACGCACGAGCAAATTTCACAGTATCTCTGGAGCGAGAGTGAGAAACCGACCAGTAATGCTTTGGTCGCGCAGATTCGACTACTCCGTCGCAAGATAGAAGCGAAAGGCGAAACTCCGTTGATTACGACTGTTTATGGTAAAGGTTATCGATTTGGAAGCGCTTGAACTTCATTAGGAAGATACTCATTTTTAGACTCATCTACTACAATTAAGTGCTCTCCAATCGTTGTTCGACGAGTCCCGACGTGCCGCAATCTGATTTATCTTCACAGACTTTTATCGATTGTATTAACAAGGTGAAAGCCCTATCGCTGCAAGAGTTCGATCGACAGATTCAAGCCCATCAACTGTATTATCACACCCGCGATCATATTGTTCAGGTGCAGCGTCGATCGCAGTTGATTTATGAAGCCATTCGATCTGATTTGGGCGCAGATGCGATTGATCAAATTGAACGCTTGCTTGATCTTTGTGTGATTGCTCACGACATGGTGCAAGTGTTTGAAGTGCAGTTACAGCCTCATATGGCGAGATATCGATCGATAGGGGTGAGTGAGGCAGCAACGCTTGCGCGGTTGTTTGACTATCTTGATTTGCACTGTTCGACGGTTTCGATTGAAGGCGATCGATTCATCATTCGATCTGCGATCAATGCAACAATTTGTAATTTTGATGTGAGAGAACAATCTATCTATCAGCCTGCTCTCAATCAACCCGACTTGCCGATCGTCGCTCGGATTCTCGCACTTGCGGATTTAGGTGCGTTAGGAATAGATGGAATTGCTATGTACAACCGGGAAGGCAGCCTATTGTTTTTGGAAGAAAACTTAGATGTGGTGCCATTGCTGCAATCCGGTGCGATCGTTGATCTTGAAGTGACTGATCCAGCACTTGCAGAGAACATTCGACAACGCTTGTTAAGACGCTGCCGATTTCAGGTGAATTTGGCAAAAAGTCGTTTGGCAAGGTTTGAGCAGGAGATCGAAGCGTTCCCGAAGGGTGCGATCGATAAGCTGCGTCGAGAGGTGTTTCAGTATCTAACTGCGGCAACCATTCAAGAAATAGAAGCGACGACACCGAGGAGCGATCGAACTTCGTTGAAAGAGTTGCTAGAGTTCTTTGACTTTGAACAGTATCTCAGTCGGACTTAGGCTTCTGGAAGTTGTTTGCGGTTGCGATCGTAAATCTCGTAGAGGCGTTTGAGGACTTCGATCGGGATTCCGGCAACAGGAATGAGAACTTTGATGGCTTCGATTCCGCCTGCAAAAATGATGCTGAAGATATCTTGCCAGCGTTGCCAATTTTGCGGATCGTTTTGGGGCATGGTGGCGAAGCCGTTGATTAAGATATCGAAGATTTCTGCATCGGTTTTGGTTGGATATCTGGTTCGTAGTTTTGTCAGGAGATGGGCAAGCTGCTGATTCGCTTCAGTGTTTGGCTCTGGAGCATGGTTATGCTGAATACCAATTTGATCACCTTGAATCGTGACATCACCGGAGTTAATATTACCGACTTGATTGATGTGGAAAACGGGATGGTTTTTGGAAGATTCAGTCATGAGGTTGAAGAATCGATTTGAATTGGTTTGCAACAATGGCGATTTGAGCCTGCTGGAAGTTTTTCTGATTCAATATGTCCTGGAATGGTTGGGCGTTTGGGGTTAGATATTAGTAAAAGCGGTTTTAATCATCTTATCAAATTTCAATATCAGAAGCTTCGTTCGCCTGAAGTAGAACTTGAGTATAGAGTGCAGAACTAACCCTGAAATAGGCTTGCTCGATTAGCGCGTCTAGAACGGGTCGAATTTGAGGAATTAATTGACGTTGTTTTGCAATCAACAGAATGCCTAAAATTCCAACGATCGAGATTCCTAGTTTTTCGGCTTCTCGTCGTCATTTGCGTTCATCAATCAGGAGTTCATCTGCCTGTTGCTCCAGAACTAAGACGATCGCATGACATTCACCTGGATCAAGATTGCAATCTTGCTGTAGAGAAGCTGCCATTGATAGATTGTTAATTGCTTTCGTTTCTATCTAATCAGATGATAAGACTGTTTGAATGATCGGATTTGTAGCATTGCTCAGTTCTTGTGCGACGATCGCTGGAATTAAAACTCTGCCATAGATCGTTTGAAGTAACCAAAGATGATTGACGATCGCAAGATTACACAAAGCGGAAGTGTCGCTCACGATGATCATAACCAGCCTCGATCGCGAAGATGCTGAACATCTTCTTGGAATTCTTCTACGTCATAGTGGACGCAGATTCCGCGATCGCTAATCACTTTTTGAAAATCCATAACGTGCATTTTTGCGATTTTGCTGGCGCTGCCGATGCTGATGCGGTCTTGCTGGAAGAGAACGATCGCGAGTTCGAGTCGCAGATCGGCTTCGGTTAAGGAGCTGTAGTCAGGAAGATCGATTGTGATTTGCATGATGATGAATGGAGCGGCGGGAATAACTTGATTTTATCTTGGGAAAGAAGTGCGAACATTGGGTTGAGTGAAGCGATCGCGTCTCAGTTATGGATGATTGTGTTGCTCACCGATTTGATTGCCTTCGATGTGAACAGTGCCAGGGTTGAGATTTCCTACAGATCCGATGTTGTAAATGGTGGTAGGTGAGCGATCGTTGTTTTGGGGAGTTTGTCGATCGACTTTCTGTGCTTCTAGATAAGCTTGATAGATTTCGTAGTTGTAGTATTTGCAGTTCTCTTGGATGGCAAGGATGACACGAAAGACATCTTGACCGGAATCCGTTGGAATTAAGGTGAGGAGATGGGAAAGATGTTGAGCGATCGTGTCTGCGTATTTCTTTGCAACCTCGAGTAATTCGGCTGCTGCCATCCCACGCACATTAGAGTCAGAATCTTTTAACAGCTTGAGCAAACCATCTACTGCTTGCTCAGTTCCAATCGTTCCTAATGCCGATGCTGCACTCCTACGCACATTAGGGTCAGAATCTTCCAACCGCTTGAGCAAACCATTTACTGCTCGCTCAGTTCCAATCGTGCCTAATGCCGATGCTGCCCTCCTACGCACATCAGGCTCAGAATCTAACAGCTTGAGCAAACCATCTACTGCTTGCTCAGTTCCAATCGTTCCTAATGCCGATGCTGCCATCCTACGCACATCAGGGTCAGAGTCTTCCAACCGCTTGAGCAAACCATCTACTGCTCGCTCAGTTCCAATCGTGCCTAATGCCGATGCTGCCATCCTACGCACATCAGGGTCAGAGTCTTCCAACCGCTTGAGCAAACCATCTACTGCTCGCTCAGTTCCAATCGTGCCTAATGCCTCTGCTGCCCTCCAACGCACATAAGGCTCAGAATCTTCCAACCGCTTGAGCAAACCATCGACTGCTTGCTCAGTTCCAATCGTGCCTAATGCCGATGCTGCACTCCTACACACATAAAAGTCAGAATCTTCCAACCGCTTGAGCAAACCATCTACTGCTCGCTCAGTTCCAATCGTGCCTAATGCCTCTGCTGCACTCCAACGCACATAAGGCTCAGAATCTAACAGCTTGAGCAAACCATCTACTGCTCGCTCGGTTCCAATCGTGCCTAATGCCGCTGCTGCACTCATACGCATACCAGGGTCAGAATCTTCCAACCGCTTGAGCAAACCATCTACTGCTTGCTCAGTTCCAATCGTGCCTAATGCCGATGCTGCACTCCAACGCACATCAGGGTCAGAATCTTCTAACCGCTTGAGCAAACCATCTACTGCTTGCTCAGTTCCAATCGTGCCTAATGCCTCTGCTGCACTCCTACGCACATTAGAGTCAGAATCTTCCAACCGCTTGAGCAAACCATCGACTGCTTGCTCAGTTCCAATCGTGCCTAATGCCGATGCTGCACTCATACGCACATCAGGCTCAGAATCTTCTAACCGCTTGAGCAAACCATCTACTGCTTGCTCAGCTCCAATCGTGCCTAATGCCGATGCTGCCCTCGCACGCACATCAGGCTCAGAATCTTCCAACCGCTTGAGCAAACCATCGACTGCTCGCTCAGTTCCAATCGTGCCTAATGCCGATGCTGCCCTCCTACGCACATCAGGCTCAGAATCTAACAGCTTGAGCAAACCATCTACTGCTTGCTCAGTTCCAATCGTGCCTAATGCCGATGCTGCCCTCATACACACATAAAAGTCAGAATCTTCCAACAGCTTGAGCAAACCATCTACTGCTTGCTCAGTTCCAATCGTGCCTAATGCCGATGCTGCACTCATACGCACATCAGGCTCAGAATCTTCCAACAGCTTGAGCAAACCATCTACTGCTTGCTCGGTTCCAATCGTGCCTAATGCCTCTGCTGCACTCCAACGCACATTAGGGTCAGAATCTTCCAACCGCTTGAGCAAACCATCTACTGCTCGCTCGGTTCCAATCGTGCCTAATGCCGATGCTGCACTCCTACACACATAAAAGTCAGAATCTTCCAACCGCTTGAGCAAACCATCTACTGCTTGCTCAGTTCCAATCGTGCCTAGTGCCTCTGCTGCACTCCAACGCACATAAGGCTCAGAATCTTCCAACAGCTTGCTCAAGCTATTAATGGCAATATCCGATCTCGTCTCTTCCAAAAACTTAACTTTTAGCCACGTCGGTACTTCCAGCGCATCCACACATTCAACCGTCCGCGCCTGAAACTCTGACCTCACTTCCCCCGCCAATCTTGCTCCCAACTTTCGATCGACCCCTAACGCCCATTCCACCACCCGAATCGCCAGCGCTTCATCTTCTACCGTTGCCAGCATTAACGCCAATGGCTCCGTCCACTTCAAATAGTTGAAATAGTTTTGCTTGAGTTTGTCCCCCGTCAAATCTCGTAGCTGCTCCAATAGTGCTTCTGCTGCATAAAATTCCTGAATCAGTTGATGCCGAAACTCCAATTCTTCACGGTTCGTCCCGACCTGAATCAAATGATACTTCTGCAAATCCCGCAAACACTTCCGCGCAAAATCCTCTGCATACTGCACTTTTCCATCTAGAAATTGCGCGATCGCTCTCACCGCCTCTTCTCTCCGAATCGCTACTCGAAACTCTGTCGGCTTCTCTCCCTGCATCATCACCCAAGCCAACTGTTGCAGCACAGGCTTCCACCAAGCCCGGTCGCTCTCAATCCTCACATCGTCTTTCAAATACCGCTCATACCCCTGCGTAAACTCCCGAAACACCAATCCCAAATTCTCTGGAATCGTCCCGGTTTGCTGAAACACCCCGCACAGCATCCACAGCAATAACGGCGTTTGTCCAAACTCACGCAATCGGTCTTTCAACCGCCGCAGCATTGCCTCTGCTTGCTCTGGCACATAAGCGCGAATAAACGTCTGCATTTGCGCTTCCGTGAGCGGTTGCATTTCCAATTTCTGTTCAATTCCCAGATCTCCCCCAATGCTCAGATCTCGCGTGGTGAAGATCATCGGCAGTTTGGGATGATTGCGGCGAAAGGCGGAAAGCTGCGATCGCGCTTCCTCCGATGGCAATTCATTCACCCCATCGAACAAGAGCAGCGATCGCTTTAACGCTTCCTCAAACAATTCAGCAGGCATCTCATGTCGCATCAACGAATCGCGGATTAATTGCTCGATCGACCCCTGCCAATACCGCAACTCGACCAACACCGGAAGTCTGGACGATGCGATCGTTGCTTCTTCCAGCATCAACCGCGCCAGCGCTGTAGACTTCCCCGAACCCGGTCGCCCGACTAACAAAACGTGCTGCTCTGCATACTTCCGAATCCCTTCGAGTACCAGAAAGCGCTCGATCTTTTCCTCCTCACGCCGCTCTTCTTTCTTCACCGTTTGAACCATCAGCCCAAAATCAAACTTCGACGCTGCTTGTTTTGCCTGCTGTTCTTTTCCCGCAGCATCGGTTAGCGTGTAAAGCTGCCACCACTTTTCATAAGTGGCACAGATCGACTCAAGATAGGGCTGAAACTGAGAAGACATCGATCGTTGAATTAAGGGCGAGAGGGGATTTAGAGAATGATCGATCGTGAGATAAAAGAGCAAAAGCGTGAATCGAATTTTCCCTGCGTCGAATTCGATCGGCATTGCGGGATATACATAATTCTGTCACGCGAATTCGATTTTCCCTATGTCAAATTCGATTTTCTCTGCGTCGAATTCGATTGGCGCTGCGGAATATACATAATCTCATTGTGTCAATCGAATTCGACAACGTGCGAATTTTATTTCCTTGTGAAATTTACGGAAAACTTGTAAATCGTCCCTCAGCAAGCCGGATCTATGCCCTTCCAATTTCCAATCTCTCTCAGGGAACAATAACAATACACCCTTTAAAAATGGAGAAAATCCATGCCTACTAAACGTCTCTCCCGCGAGATTCTGCAACAAGATATCGAGTCAATGAATGGGCTGAGTACCATTGCTGGTTATCAAACAAACCGTACAGAAGCAACTCCAGAAGGCTTACAAGCTGCTTACCGAACGATGCTGACTATGCAACAACGCCAAATTGAACAGCAAGTGCTCGCCCGCGAAGCTGCCGAAGCTGCACGTCAGGCAGAACAGGCTTTTCATAATGCGGTTCTTGCGATGAAAGAAGTTGTCAAAGGGCAATTTGGTTCTGATGGCAAAGAAGCACTCGCGATCGGACTCAAGCGCAAATCCGATCGTAAACCTCCTAGCCGTAAACCCAAAGCGGGGTTAGTTCGCTAATTGAGTTCAGTCAACATCAGTAGCTGCTCTATTCCGGGGTAGCTACTTTGCAATTCAGTTACTCAGCAAATTCTTGAGTTCTTGTTCGCGATGTTCGAGCCGTTCCGCTAGCAGATTCACCACAAAGCGATGAATATTCGCAGCTAACAACGGATTAGAACTTTCAATCTGCTCGAATGCCTCAGAAGAGAGGAAATACAGCACACTCGGCTTATCTGCCACGACGGAAGCCATGCGTACTGTCTGGCGATACAAGCCCATCTCACCGATCGTGTTCCCGATCGTATAAGTCCGAATTCGCTTTGTTTGCTTCTGATCCAGGTCTATCACCACGCTCACTTGCCCTGAACCAACAAAGTACAATCCATCAAACGGATCACCCTGATAAAACAAATACTCTCCAGGCTGAAGCACACAAGTTTTCAGCATCAACATCAATCGATCAACCTGCTCCGGATCGAGAAACGCAGACTTCAAATAGCGACGAAAGGCACGATCGGGATACTCTGAACTGGGTTCAAGTTGGATTAACGGGTAAGCTTGTAGGATTTGTTGTTCGCACCATTCTAAGCCACGATCGAGATCATCAAATCGATGACACAACGGAGCAGTTTCATCTAAACAATCTCCCTGACTTAACCATTGCTTTGCTTCACGAGACAATTGCGTAAACAATAGATGCACCTGTTTCTCGGTTGCAAGCTGTCCTAATTTGGCAAAACTTAACACCGCAGAAGCATCAAGTCCGCTCACTAATCGAAAATCTAGAATGACAAACCTGACTTGTGAATTCTGGTCTAAATGAGCGCGAATTTGATTGAGTAACTTGTTTGCTGTGCCAAAAAAGATCAATCCTTGTAGCTCTAGCACCAAAATCTGCTGACCTTTTGCTTCAAGGATATCCATTTCTTCGGGTGTTCGGAGAACATTGCTGTGATGATATGTCCCTGAGCTAATGCGTTTCGTGATGGCAAGTTGACTATACTGAATCACAAACAGCACGATCGCAGCCATCAATCCGACTGCAATTCCCTGCAAATATCCCGCCGTTGCCGTCACCGCAACAATCAGCAAAATAATCCCGTAGTCCGATCGTGAAAACCGAAACCAAGCTTGATAAATCCACTCATACAAGGGTTCAATTCCATATAGAAGCGGCAGTCCAACCAGAATGAACTTCGGACAGTAGGCTAAACTCTCAGCACTACCAAACGCAATTGCAAAACACAGCGCCGCAATCATTCGTCCGACTAATCGCGATCGTCCACCCAACTGAATCGCGAGTGTTGTTTCATTCAAACTCGAAAACCCACCCGCACCACCCCCTAAACCAGAGACGATCGAAGCTGCTCCTGCAATCTTCAATTCTTGATTCAGGTCAAAATCGCGTTTCACCAATAGTTCAATGCCATTCGCGTTGAGCAATAACGCGATCGCTTCAATTAGCCACAATGCGGCTAGAGTCGGAAGCTGTTGAGTGATAACTGTCCAATCAGCGTGGGTAACGGCTGGGATCGCAGTAAATTGGAATAATGCACCTGATGGCATTTCTCCGAGTAACCATTGTTGTGTTGTTGCCTCTTGGATTGTGGTTCCGGTAAGGGCAAGCCCAGCATAAAAGAGCGCGATCGATGCCACAATAATTCCTGGAAGCAACAGAAAATGCTGAAACGACTTTGGCAGAACATACATCGCCAGCGCAAAAAACACCGCAGGTAGCCATTGAAGCAGCACATTCGGTTGCAAAAAGACTGACACGGTTAAATGATCATAATCAACATCACTGAGCGACTGAAGCGCACCCTGAACTAACAATAGTCCTGTACTGGCAATAAACCCACCCACGACCGGATAAGGAATAAATCGAATCAGTCCACCAAGCCGAAACTTACCCAACGCCATTAGAATTGCACCGCCCACAATCGAATTCAGCACGATCGTTGCAGACAGCGTGAGTAACTTTTGTTCAGTCGTTGCATTCGGCATCAATTCGACAATCTGACGCGCAATCAGGCTCAGAACTGGGATCGAATTATCCGAAAGCGTTGCAACTACACCTGGATACGAACTGAATAAAGAAGCGATCGTATTGATCACTGCTGCACTAAACAACAGCACGCCAATTCCCCAGGGAAGCGCCTCAGAGAATCCACCTGAAAAGATGACTGCTCCAAACGAAACGCTGGTAATCACCGTGAGAGTCCCCATTGTTCCACCTGAAATGAGATTCAGGAACAATTGGTTCTCATGCTTTTTGGCAGGTGCATTCTTCACGCGTTGAATTGATAAAAAAGCATGGAAAGCAATTTCAGCCTACACTAGCTCACCAAAACAAGTCACGCGAGATCGATCGAAATCCTTCTTCAGATGGAAACGATTGGTGCAGTCAGAGGGTTAATTTCTGTGTAGGTTCAAACGCTGTGCTTATGGAATTTCAGGAACTCTTCAACGGAATCGTTGTTCAGGGATTATTTGAAGAGTTGTCTAACTTCTTTTCAACTCACTTATTCACCTTTGGTGGGAAGCAATTTTCGATCGGCTCTATGGTCGAATTGTTGTTCCAACTCATCATTGTTCTGGTTATTTCTAATTTAACCAAGCAGCTTTTGAAACAGCGAGTGTTTCCGGGAGTTGGCTTGAATATCGGTACAA
This sequence comes from Cyanobacteria bacterium FACHB-DQ100, assembly GCA_014695195.1. NCBI lineage: Bacteria > Bacillati > Cyanobacteriota > Cyanobacteria bacterium FACHB-DQ100. The sequence goes on from JACJNW010000019.1 coordinate 254,193, forward strand.
GCGAATCCCTGTCCACGATCGGTAGTTACGTAGTGACGCTGATTGGTTTTTTCGTGGTGATTGAATCAACGGGCATTAACTTCAGTTCACTGACGGTGTTTGCAGGCGCGATCGGGCTTGGATTTGGGATTGGCTTACAGAACATTACCAGTAATTTCATTAGCGGCATCACATTGTTATTTGAGCAGCCTGTTAAGGTTGGAGATTATATTGAGGTGGAGCAATTAGCGGGAATTGTTGAAGACATCTCGATTCGCAGTACAACTATCCGGACAATTAACAATGTGTTTGTGATTGTGCCGAATAGCCGATTTCTAGAGAATGGTGTCGTCAACTGGAGCTATCGCGATCCAAAGTGTCGCATTGTGATTCCGATTTTAGTCGTTGACGAAAGTGATTCGCTTACGGTGATGGAAGCCCTGTTAGCAGCGGCGCGTCAAGAATCACGAGTATTAGCGGCTCCTTCACCGGAAGTCTACTTTAAGGGATTGGATGCTGAAAAATCGATGTTGAAGTTTGAATTGCTGGTGTGGATCGAGCGTCCGATCGAGCAAGATTCAATCAAAAGCGCTCTACAATTCCTGATCGAAGCAGAATTTCGCGATCGCGACCTGGATACGAAAGCAGCTCCGACTGATATTGTGTTTAACGATTTACCCACGATCGCTCAACTGCTACAAGGTATCCAAAATGGTTCACCGCCTAAAGCGATCGCACCTGATAAACCGATTAGCGGCTGGCTTTTGCGCGATTTGCTGAAGAAAGTGAGCTACTTTCAACATTGTTCTGATGTCGAATTGCGCCAAGTGATCGAAAAAGGCTATCGAAAAAAGCTAGCAGCAGGTGAAGTGATTGTGCGGGAAAATGATCCGGGCGATGCGTTTTATTTGATTCTTTCGGGTGCGGTCGAAGTGGTGGTGGAATCGATCGATCAACAAGTGGCAGTCCGACGATCAGGCGAATTTATCGGAGAGATGTCGCTGTTGTTAGGGACACCCCGAAGCGCGACGTTACGCACGATCGAAGATACCATTCTGTTCATCGTGGATCACGCTAATCTACAGAGCTTACTCAGTAGCCATCATGAATTAGCCGATCAGATCGCGGAGGCACTGTCTCAGCGTCAAGAAGCGCTTAAAAGTTTGGGAGTGACCGTGACTGAAGCGACGAAAGAAGAAACGCCATTTCAGTTAATCCGCAAGCAGATCGAGTCAATCTTCGATCTTTAATTCCCCAGATAGATACTGCGGCAGTTGAGTTCGCGGTAGGCTCAGCAACGAACTTATTTCGGCAGCCCACAGCAATGTTATTGTTGCTTTTTCATATTGCTGGAGATATCTATGCGATCGACAGCACTCACATTGTAGAAGTGCTGCCGCTTGTGCTGCTGCGAAAAATTCACCAAGCTCCGAAGCACATCACAGGTGTGTTTCAATATCGCAATTGTATTGTGCCTGTCGTTGACTTATGCCAACTGATTCAGGGGGAGCCTTGCCGATCGCGCTACAGTACCCGAATTATGATGCTGCACTACACTACCAAAAAGGGCAATCGCGCTTATGTCGGATTGTTAGCCGAGCGAGTCACAGAAACGCTCGATCAGCCTGACCTAATGCCGTCGGCTCAAAGTGATAATGGCTCTTACCTGGGCGAAGTCTTGATGCACGAACAAGACATGATTCAGCGATTACGGTGGGAGGCGCTGGTCTCAGATGTTCAAAACGTTGCATTAATTGGGGGAGGAACTGGTTAGGTGAATGCTACAAACAACCATTGAAGCAATGTTAAGACAGAAGATCGGATTAGATGCAAACAGTATCGGCTCAAATTCGATCGCTTATGCGATCAATCAGCGCCGTTTGTGTTGCGGGCTTCCGACCTTGAAAGATTACTACGATCGCCTGAAGCATTCATCTGAAGAACTCGATGCACTGATTGAAACGGTTGTCGTCCCTGAGACTTGGTTCTTTCGCGATCGTGAACCTTTTGTGTGCTTAAAACATTGGATCAAAACTGAGTGGAATCCAAATTCTACCTTGCGCGTTTTGTCGGCACCTTGCTCAACGGGGGAAGAACCTTATTCGATCGCGATAACTCTGCTCGAAGCAGGACTAAGCAGCGCTCAGTTTCGGATTGACGCGATCGATATTAGTCAAGTTGCTCTGGAAAAAGCGAAAAGAGCTACTTATACTAAGCGAGCATTCCGGGGAGAAACATCAATTAATCCTGCATATTTTCAAACCGTTGACGACCGATATCAGGTGCGATCGCACATTCGCGAGACAGTTCAATTCATGCGGAAGAATCTTTTAGAACCGAACAGTTTACTGAGGCATGAATATCAAGTTATTTTCTGTCGAAACCTGCTGATTTATCTAGATCAACCTGCACGATCGCAGGTAATCAACACGCTAGATCAAGCTCTCAGTTTCTCTGGCTTACTATTTGTTGGCTCCGCAGAAACCTTACAGATTTCATCGCGACAGTATCAGCCTGTGGCTCATCCTGTCGCATTTGCTTATCAGAAAATTAAACCGTCCCCAGCCGCACCTCAAAAAGCGTCTATTAAAGCACCCATTGCTGCACCGCCAAAACCAAAGCCTACTCCCGCAGTCTCACTTTCCAAACTAGAGCAAGCTAAACAACTGGTCGATCGCGGACAACTGACCGAAGCCGCACAGCTTTGTAAAGCCCATCTTGCGCTCGATCGCACGAACGCGAACGCCTACTTATTGCTCGGTAAAATCTATCAAGAACTCAATCAAATTCAACCCGCAGAACAAGCCTTTCAAAAAGCAATCTATCTTAACCCTAACTTCTATGATGCTTTGATTGAATTAGCAGTCTTAAAAGAACAACAAGGAGATCTCGCAACAGCAACCCGCCTAAAAGCAAGAGTACAACGGCTTCTCAATTTATAGTTATTACGTTTATGCTGAACAAAATCACCAATCGAATTCTACTGGGATACTCAATCCCGCTAATTTTTCTGATCATCTTAAGCGCGATCGTCTATCGTACCTCTACTCGCACCTTTCAACTCCAAGCCCAAGCCCAAAGAGCCGAGCAAAATATTAGAAATACCGATGCCCTAGTGGATGGCATCAATCGAATGGTCGCGGCCGCTCGGGGATACTATATCTTTCCAGAACAACGAGCAAACTCTACGAGAGTTTACAACGACGGGCGCAGCCAAGCGATCGAAAAAGCTCAACAGCTACAAACTGCCGACAATCCCAGAGTGAGAGGGGCAGCGAATGAATTGTCGCAACTGATCGAGCAGTCCGATGAAACCTTCCAAAATGTTTTTCGCTTAGTGGGTCAGAACAATCTGCCTCAAGCAAGAACACAGCTTTTACGCACTAGAATTACAGACTTACAAGCACGGCGCAATCGAATTGTGAGTGAGCTTGAAAACGAACTTGCTCAGATTCAAGCTTCTGCTGGCGACTCTCAAGGTTTTTTGCTGAGATTAATTATTGTTGGAACGCTGCTCGCACTCATTTTAACCCTGATTGTTGGCTTGTTGAATAGTCTGCCTTTAAGACAGCAGCTTCCCAAAGTCGTGAATGCCGCAGAAGCGATCGCAGACGGAAACCTTGCTTACTCCCTAGATGACACCAAAGACCGAACCGAAGTCGGACAACTGCTGAATGCGTTTCAAAACATGATCAAAAGCTTGAATAAATTAATCTCGCAAGCTCAGCGATCAGGCATTCAAATCAGCACCTCAACCACGCAGATTGCAGCCGCCGGAAAACAACTCGAAGCTACGGTCAACGAGCAGTTTGCGTCAATGAACGAAGTGAATGCAACAGCGCGACAGATTGCGATGACGGCTGGAGGCTTAGTAAAGTCGATGGATGAGGTTGTAAAAACTGCACAAGAAACGACCAATGCTGCATCCAATAGTCAAACGAATCTGGACAAGATTCAATCCGCAATGCAGCGATTAGCTTACGCCACGAATTCGATCTCCTCAAAGCTGAAAGTGATGGACGAAAAGGCAAACAATATCAATACAGTCGTCACCACAATCACAAAGGTTGCGGATCAAACTAACTTGCTATCGCTTAATGCTGCGATCGAAGCTGAGAAAGCTGGAGAATACGGAGCCGGATTTGCAGTCGTGGCGCGTGAAATTCGTCGTCTCGCTGACCAATCCGCAGTGGCAACGCTGGAAATTGAACAGATGGTGAAAGAAATGCAGTCCTCTGTGTCCAGTGGTGTGATTGAGGTTGATAAATTCCGCAATGAAGTGAAGCAATACGTCGAAGAAGTTGGCAATGTGAGTGAGCAAATTGCAAGCTTTATCACAGAAGTTCAGGGACTCACGCCGCAATTTGTCACCGTCAACCGAAGTATGGATGAACAATATCGAGGAGCCGAGCAGATTAGCACTGCGATCGCTCAGTTACGCGATGCTTCACAACAAACCGTCCAGTCGATTCAAGAAACCAACCACGCTCTGAGGCAGCTTGATGATGCAACGAGAGGCTTACAGCGTGAGATTTCGCAGTTCAAGGTGTAAAGCCATGATCACGATCGAGGATATCAATGATTGCTGGAATCGAATTGGCGTAGAAGGCAATCAGACTTGCGAGCGACTGGCGCAGGTGACGCATTGCCACAATTGCTCTGTGTATTCGGAGTCCGGACGGCTTCTGCTCGAACGTGACGTGCCGATCGATTATGTTCAGGAATGGACAACGAGCATTGCTGAACGCGGATCAGCTTTAAGCGATCGATCAACGGAAGAAATGCTGTCGTTGATTCTGTTTCGACTGGGACAGGAGCAGTTTGCAATTTCGATCCGATCGCTGCAAGAAGTGATTCGTCCGACTCGAATTCATAAGCTGCCTCGGCGGAGCGATCGGTTATTTCTGGGATTAACCAATGTTCGGGGTGAAGTTCTGCTCTGTGCATCCTTGCGAGAGTTTCTCAATCTAGAAGCTGCTGCGTCTTCGGATGACAATCGAATGCTGATTGTCGGCACGTCTCAGCGGAAATGGGTGTTTCCGGTTGATCAAGTGCATGGCATTCATCGTTATCCGCTGCGCCAGATTCAAGCTCCACCCGTTGTGATCACAAAGACAAATGCAGCCTATACCCAGGGCATTGTGATCTGTAACGATCAAAAGGTGAACTATCTGAATGCAGAATTGCTGATTGATACGCTCGATCGGAGATTGCTATGAGCTATTCAATGCGCGATCTGTTTCGGCAAGAAACCCAAACTCAAGTCGATCGCTTAAAACAATCCCTGACTGCTCTCCAACAACAACCCGATCTAATTCATGAAATTGAGAAGGCGTTGCAATCGATTCGGACGATCGTGGGCGTTGCTCATTTGATTGAGTTCGATGCTGCAACTCACTTAGCAGAGGTCATTCAGTCTTGTCTCACTGCGGCTCATGCTGGTCAGCTTTCTCTCACCCCTGACAAGATTGAGTCATTGCTGCATGGCTGTACTTTATTGCTCCAGATGGGTCAGCTCGATCCGGCAAACTCAAAACAATGGTTGTTCAATCACGCTGAGGATTTAGCGAAAACGCAAACTTTGATCGATGATGGCTACCATGTCGATCGCTCCCCTCAATTTGAAATCACTTCATTTCAGCCGGAACAACCCAAGTCGATCGCTTCTCCTGCACCACAAGAACAAATCGAAGTTATTAAAGAAACAGCCCCACCTGCACCTGCTCAGAACTTAATGCAGAGTGATCCAGAATTGATGGCATTGTTTCGGCAAGAAGTCGAGGCTCAAACTGCAATTCTTAATCGTGGGTTAGTTGCGATCGAAGCGACTCCAAATTCACTCCAAGAACTCGAAGCCTTGATGAGAGCTGCCCACTCGATCAAAGGAGCCGCCCGCATTGTGGGTCTAGATGTTGCAGTCGAGTTAGCTCATCAGATGGAAGATTGTTTCGTCGCTGCTCAAAAACAAACCCTCAGCTTAAATGCTGCCCAGATCGATGCTTTGTTTCGAGGTGTGGATTTAATTCAATCCATTAGCCAAACGCAAGATGTCCAGCAATGGTTCTCTCATCACCGCTCTGAACTAGAAACAATCCACCGATCGCTGTCGCTAGATCAATCCGAACCTATCCTAGCCCCACTCCCCACTCCCACTCCCCACTCCCCACTCCCCACTCCCCAACACGATCCCCCTGAACCTGAAAACACTGCCCAGCTCGATCGCGTCCTCCGGGTCAGCGCCGATAATCTCAATCGAATTGTTGGACTTGCCGGAGAATCAATGGTCGAAGCTTACTGGCTTCAACCCTTTGCCGAGTCATTGATGCAGATTCGCTCAAGACAGTTAGCCCTGTCTAAAATGCTAGAAGAACTTCAACAGTCTCACGAAATTGAAGCATTCGACCAATTACGCCAACAAGAGCGAGAATGTCGGAATTTATTGAGCGATCGCATCGCTGAACTCGGTGAATACATTCGTCGCACAGATAACCTCAGCGATCAGCTTTACCGGGAAGTCATTCAGTCGCAGATGCGCCCGTTTTCCGATGGAGTGCAAAGCTTTCCTCGCATGGTGCGAGACCTAGCGCGACAGCTTGGAAAACAAGTCAAACTCTCAATTCTCGGCGAAAACACAGCCGTTGATCGCGATATTCTCACCAAACTCGAAGCACCCTTGACTCATCTTTTAAGAAATGCTCTAGATCATGGCATAGAGCCTCCCGAAGATCGCATCAGTGCCGGAAAATCTCCCGAAGGCACCATTCAGCTTGAAGCCTTCCATCGGGGTGGAATGCTCGTCATTACAGTCTCCGATGATGGTCGGGGGATTGATCCAAATCAGGTACGGCAACAGGTAATTCGCCGTCGGCTTGCACCTCCAGAAGTTGCCCGTCGCATGACCCATACAGAACTGATGGAATTTCTTTTTCTCCCTGGGTTTTCGCTGTCTAAAAAAGTCACAGAACTTTCTGGACGCGGTGTTGGACTAGATATTGCAAAAGCGATGGCGCAGGAAGTCGGCGGTACTGTCCGCGCCATCGCTTCACCGGGAACCGGAACGAGCTTTCACTTTCAGTTACCGCTGACGCTTTCTGTAGTCCGAACCTTACTGGTCGAGGTTTCTAGCGAGCAATATGCGTTTCCTCTCTCTCGCATCGATCGTGTCCTCCGGCTCGATCGTGCGGAAATCTCCCTGGTCGAAAACCAGCCGTACTTTACGTTCAACGAGCAAAACATCGGTTTAATCTCTCTGGCTCAAGTGTTTGATTTACCCCACGCGCCTGCACTGCCTGATTCTCTTTGCGTGGTGATTTTGAGCTACCAATCTGCACAGTATGGATTAATCGTCGATCGCACGTTAGGAGAGCGAGAGTTAGTCGTGCGTCCGCTCGATCCGCGTCTAGGAAAAGTTCAAGATATCAGCGCCGCAGCGTTAATGACGGATGGCTCATTAATTCTGATTGTGGATGTTTCGGACTTGGTGCGATCGATCAACACATTGCTCGATGCGGGGCGACTCACGGCTCCGCGCCACACTGAAACCACAGAGCCGAAAAAGCGGATTCTGGTCGTGGATGACTCGATTACGGTGCGTGAAGTCGAACGCAAGCTGCTGGAGAAACAAGGCTATCAAGTCGATGTCGCGATCGATGGAATGGAAGGTTGGAACGCAGTTCGCAATCAGACTTATGATTTAGTGATTACAGATATTGATATGCCTAGAATGAACGGAATCGAGCTAATTCAGCAAGTTAAAGCTAGCCCGCATCTACGATCGACTCCGGTGATTGTAGTGTCTTATCGCGATCGAGAATCTGATCGACTGCAAGGACTCGAAGCGGGAGCGGATTATTATTTAACTAAAAATAGCTTTCAGGATGACTCTTTGATTCAGGCAGTCGTTGACTTGATCGGGCAGTAAGCTATGAGAATTGCGATCGTCAATGATATGAGCTTAGCCGTGGAAGCGCTGCGACGAGTGTTAATGCAGGCTCCTCAACATCAGGTTGCTTGGATTGCCTACACCGGTGCAGAAGCGGTACAAAAATGCGCTCAGGATCAACCCGATTTGATTTTAATGGATCTGTTTATGCCAGAAATGGACGGCATCGAAGCGACGCGGCAAATCATGCAGCGATCGCCCTGTGCCATTCTGGTAGTGACAGCAGATGTGGAGCATAGTTCTGCAAAAGTGTTTGAAGCAATGGGACATGGCGCACTCGATGCTGTCAATACACCCATTCTCAGCAGTTCAGGAACGCCCGAAGATGCACGGTTACTGCTGTCAAAGATCAAAACCATTGGCAAACTGATTGGGAAGACTGAGTTCACTCCCATCCAGTCACGATCGCCCTTAGTCGTCATTGGGGCTTCAACAGGCGGGCCAAAAGCCATTGTCACAATTCTTGCTCAATTGCCACCCGATTTTAGCGCTGCGATCGTGATTGTGCAGCACGTTGATGTGCAGTTTGCGATGGGAATGATTGATTGGTTAGATCAACAAACCGCGCTCCCTGTCAGCAAAGCCATGAGCGGCGATCGACCCACAAAAGGTAAAGTCTTATTTGCTTGTAGCAATGATCATCTCTGTTTGCAATCGAACGGAACCTTAGCTTATACGCCCTATCCAACCGATTATCCTTACCGTCCGTCCGTCGATGTCTTCTTCAAAAGCGTGGCACAATATGGAAAAGATCAAGGTGCTGCTATTTTACTCACAGGTATGGGGCGGGATGGAGCAGAAGGATTGAGAACATTGCGTCAGCGAGGCTGGTACACGATCGCTCAAGCTGGGGAAAGCTGTGTGGTCTATGGAATGCCCAAAGCCGCGATCGAGCTAAATGCGGCTGTGGATGTGCTCAACCCTGACGCGATCGCTACTGCCTTACTGCACCGTTTCCATTGATCATGAGTATGAGCGATCCCATCACAGTTCTACTCATTGACGATCAAGCGATCATTAGCGAAGCCATCCAAAAGATGCTGGCTCCTGAAGCAGATATTGCCTTCCACTACTGCAACAATCCACTTTATGCGCTGAAAGCCGCAGCACAATGCAATCCTACTGTGATTTTGCAGGATCTAGTGATGCCTCAAATGGATGGATTATTGGTGGTGCGATTTTTGCGATCGCAAGATGCCCCGACTGCGGATGTGCCCCTGATTGTTCTATCTAGCAAAGAAGAACCCCTGATCAAGGCTCAAGCTTTTGAACTGGGTGCAAACGATTATTTAGTGAAGTTGCCCGATCGGGTTGAACTGATTGCCCGGATTCGCTATCACTCCAGAGCCTACAATAACCTCCGCAAGCGCCAAGAAGCCGAAGCCCAACTGCGCGATGAGAACCTGCGTCAAGCACAGTACATTGAGCAAGTGAATAAGCTCACCAAAGCAGCCGTCTCGGTTGAAGAACATACCTTTAAGCCCGAAGATTTAAGCGAAGTCAGCGATCGCAACGATGAACTTGGACAGCTATCGCGTGTGTTTGTTCAGATGGTCGGCACGGTTAACACTCGCCAGGAAGAACTCAAGCGGCTGAATGAATCTTTTGCCCGTTTCTTTCCGTCTGAGTATCTGCGCTTTCTCCGCAAAGAGTCTGTCACCGAAGTGCAGTTGGGCGATTATGTCAGTAAAACAATGGCGGTAATGTTTAGTGACATTCGATCGTTCACGACGATTTCAGAATCGATGTCGCCGCAGGATAACTTTAACTTCGTCAATGCTTATCTCAAGCGTGTCAGTCCAGAAATTCGCAATCACTATGGCATTATTGTCAAATTTCTCGGTGATGGCATGATGGCAGTGTTTCCAGAAGGAGCAGACGATGCGGTGGCGGCTGGAGTCGCGAAACAGCTTCGGGTACAAGAATACAATGTTGAGCGAATGGCACGGGGAGATTTGCCGGTTCAAGTTGGCATCGGAATTCATGTTGGACACATGATGTTGGGCATGGTTGGGGAAACGAATCGGATTCAAGGCGATGCGTTTTCGGATACCGTCAACCTCACCTCTCGGCTGGAAGGACTGACCAAATACTATGGGGTTTCGATGTTAATCTCTGGACAAACCTTAGAGTATCTGAGTAATCCGGGGCAATATCAAATTCGCTTTCTCGATCGAGCGATCGTCAAAGGACGCAACGAACCAATCACGGTGTATGAAATTTTAGATGCGGAGACAGAAGAAAATCGGTTGCTGAAGCGGCAGACTCAGTCCATATTTGATCAGGGGATTGAGTGTTATCGAGAAGCGAAGTTCGATCAAGCAAAACGCCATTTTGAAGAGGTTCTAAAGACAAATCCTAACGATTACACGGCACAACTTTATGTTGATCGGGTAACGGAATTGCTCGATCGAGGAGTTCCCAAAGACTGGACAGACGCTTGGACATTTGATGAAAAGTAAATTTGATGAAAAGTAATCTGTGCAATATCCTACTCTGTGCATATGCAGAGTTCCTTTTCAACAAATTTCACTGATTTTTTGTACCAATGGTGAATTTTGACATAGGATACAGTCAATCTGTATATGGACAAGTTTGAATAATGAACGTTTTAGCGAAAGTTGAGACTGGAAACGACGTGAATGAAAATGACTTTACAACTTATCTTGATCCGACTCTAATTCAGTCGGCGCGGCTGATTTATGAAACCTATTTTGCCGTCCATCCTGAGATCGATCGTCCGTTGGGCGTGGCGATTAATCGAATTACGCATCGCGGCAAAATCATTTTTTCGGGCAAGCCAGTTTTACTACCTCAAGAATGTTTTGTGCCGTTTGAATTAATCGAGTAAAAATCACAAGAGAAGGGCACGAATTTCAGCTCGATCGAGTTAAATGAAGTCTGCCCTGATGCTTGCTGAATGTATGGATCTTCTTGCTGTCCCGGCTCTGGTTTTGGTGTTTTTTGTGGGTGCCTCGATCGGGAGCTTTCTGAATGTCGTAATCTACCGCTTGCCTGCGGGACTCTCGCTGATTTATCCGCCGTCGCGCTGTCCCCACTGCCTCACTCGCCTGCGAAAACGCGAGAATATTCCTGTGTTCGGTTGGCTACGCCTGAAAGGAAAATGCGCTCATTGTAAAAGCTCGATCGCACCCCGCTACCCGCTCATCGAAGCGATCACGGGCATTTTATTTGTCATCGTGTTCTGGATTTTCGGCATCTCGATCCAAACGCTTGGATACTGGACATTTCTCAGTTGGCTGCTTGCACTGGCGATGATTGATCTCGATACGATGACGTTACCAAATCCATTGACGCAATCGGGATTAGTGTTGGGGTTGGTGTTCAGCACGATCGTTGGCTTTTTAAGCGGCGGCATCGTCGGCGCAATTGGGGGATTCATTACGGCTGTAATCGGCGCGATCGTCGGAATTTGGCTATTGGATCTCATTGCGATCGTCGCTTCGATGATTCTGGGACAAACAGCCATGGGAGCCGGGGACTCGAAGCTAATGGGGATGATCGGCGCGTGGCTGGGCTGGCAGTTGATGCTGATCGGGGGATTTTTGGCGTGTTTGACGGGGGCGATCGTGGGAATTGCCGCGCTAAAATTGGGGCGATTATCGCGTCGTCAAGCGATGCCGTTTGGCCCGTTTCTAGCGCTGGGCGCGGGTTTGAGCTTGTTTTATGGTCAAGCGATGCTATCGAGCTACCTGCAATTATTTGCCCTCTGATTTCTCCGGACAGCAGGATCAACAAGAGCGGTAAAATGAGGCTTGATTAGCGTGAATTTAAAGGCAACGGATGCGTATCTCTCTCAATTGGCTGCGGGAACTGATAGATATTTCAATGACCCCGGAGGCGTTGGCGGAAAAGCTGACGATGGCGGGGTTTGAGGTCGAAGACATAGAAGATCGACGCACTTGGGCAGATGGAGTCGTCGTTGGGAAAGTGCTGACGCGAGAACAGCATCCGAATGCCGATCGCTTGAGTGTTTGCACAGTCGATATTGGCGGTGAAAGTCCCTCTCAAATCGTTTGCGGTGCGGCAAATGTCCGAGCCGATATTTTTGTGGCAGTGGCAACGCTTGGAACTTACTTACCGAATGTTGATCTAAAAATTAAGCCTGCCAAGCTCAGAGGCGTGGAATCCAAAGGGATGATTTGTTCTTTGTCGGAACTGGGTCTGACTAAAGAATCAGAAGGTATTCACATCTTTGATGAGACTGTGACGGGCGCGTTGCAGCCGGGAATGGATGTGCGTCCGCTGCTTGGATTAGATGATGCCATTTTAGACTTGACTTCGACCGCAAATCGGGCTGATGCGCTTAGTCTAGTGGGCATTGCGCGAGAAGTCGCAGCGTTAACAGGCGGAACGCTGCGACTCCCGCAACCTGCCGCACCGCAAGTCGAGCAAAATCGCTCTTTGTCAATCAACATCAGCGATGCTCAAGCTTGCCCGACCTACATCGGAACGATGATCGAGAACGTCAAGATTGCACCGTCGCCGTTGTGGTTGCAGCGTCGATTGTTAGCATCAGGAGTACGATCGATCAACAACATTGTCGATGTGACCAATTACATCATGCTCGAATGGGGTCAACCGCTTCATGCGTTTGATCTCGATCGTTTGATTCAAGTCGCTGGAAGTGATCAAATCGAAATGGGTGTGCGATTTGCACGATCGGGCGAATCGGTGAAAACGCTCGATGGTCAAGACCGCAAACTGCAAGAGCAAGCCTTGTTAATCACGGTGAACGACAAGCCGACGATGTTAGCAGGGGTGTTTGGCGGAGAAGAAACAGAAGTCAGCGATACGACTCAGAATGTACTGCTCGAGGCGGCGATTTTTGATTCTGCGGCAATTCGTAAATCGGCACGATCGCAAGGCTTGAGAACTGAAGCATCGGCGCGGTATGAGCGCGGGGTCAACTGGGCAGGACTGGAAACCGCTTGCCGTCGAGCGATCGAACTCATTCTCGAAACGGCAGGCGGAACGGTCACAGCGCAAAGCACGATCGACCATCGACAAGGTACTTTAACGAGAACGATCGAGCTTCGCTTAGAGCGCGTTCGCGAAGTGTTAGGTATGGTCGAACTCGATGAGGATTTAGGCGAACTCCAAGCGAGTGATATCGAACGCACCTTAACGGCTTTGGGCTGTGAGTTGCAGTCGAACGGTTCAGAAACCTGGATTGTGACTGTTCCGCCTTATCGCTATCGGGACTTAGAGCGCGAGATCGATTTGATCGAAGAAATTGCGCGGCTTTATGGATACAACAAGTTCACAGATACTTTGCCGGATAAGACTGAGCTAGGGTATTTGTCGATCGATCAGGTGATTAAGCGCAAAGTTCGCGAAGCATTCCGAGCCGCAGGTTTAACCGAAGTGATGCACTATTCCTTGGGTAAACCTGGAGAAGAACGTCAGGTTGTTCTGGCAAATCCGCTGTTTACGGAATACTCTGCCCTGAGAACTGATTTGATCAATGGCTTGATCGAGGCATTCCAATACAACTTAGAGCAAGGCAATGGAGCCTTGAACGGGTTTGAGGTGGGTCACATCTTTGCTCAAGAAGAAGAACTGATCGAATCTGAAGCGATCGCGGGCATTCTCGGCGGCGATCCGGCTCAGGGTAAGTGGGTACGTGGGGGTAAAGACCAGCCGATGACCTGGTTTGAAGCAAAAGGCGTTTTAGATAGCGTCTTCGATCGTGTTGGTTTAACCGTGGAATACCAGCCCGATCGTCGTGATGCTCGACTGCATCCGGGACGTACTGCTTCATTGTGGGTGAAAGGTGAACGCTTAGGAACCTTTGGGCAACTCCATCCCCAACTGCGTCAAGAGCGCGGATTACCGGATGAAGTGTATGTGTTCCAGCTTAATCTCGATGTCGTGATTCAACAGCTTGAGACGGACGAAGCAATGGTTTCGATCTTCAAGCCGTTCTCAACTTATCCCGCTTCCGATCGCGATATTGCGTTCTTCGCAGCGCGTGACGTTGCGGTGAGCGATTTAGAGCGCACGATCGTCAAAGCAGGCGGTAAGCTGCTCGAATCCGTGGAACTGTTTGATGAGTACATAGGTGATCGGGTTCCGGCGGGTCAAAGAAGCCTTGCCTTCCGGCTGGTGTATCGAGCGGACGATCGCACCTTGAAAGATGAAGATGTCGATCCGGTTCATCAGAAAGTGCGTGAAGCATTAACCGAGAAATTCCGCGTAGAACTGAGAAGCTAAGGAGTGAGATTGTGCCTAAATATGTGGTTTGGGGGAGCTATTGCGAAGATGTGCTAGAAAAAAGAGCACCATATCGCCAAGCTCATTTAGATGGACTCGCCAAACAAAAAGAAGATGGAATTTTGATTACGATCGGCCCGACCAAAGATGTAACTAAAGTGTTTGGGATTTACGAGGCTGAGAATGAAGCGATCGTGCGTGATTTGATTGAGTCTGATCCGTATTGGCAAAACCAAATCTGGACGGAATACGACATCAAAGAATGGATTCAGGCGATTTAAGCGACGATCGCTTAAAAGTTACCGTTCGACTTTTTCGCTGCGTTGCAAACTACTTGCAACGCAGCGAAACTGTATATCTGTAATTCTTACCGAACACTCCGCACTAAAAAGTTCGCCTGACCACAACTTCTTCGCGATCGTCGTAACACTTCTTCACTACAAGTCCCAGGCTTGCCATCTTTCGAGTAGCACACCAGCGTTTCTTGTAAAAACCGTCCTGACCCCGAACAACTCGGAGCAACACTGTTTGCTGTAAAACCAGGATTAGCCCTGACAAAATCCTGTTTAAACTGCGTCAAAGTCACACGAAATGGTTGAGTTGGGCGGACATAGCGATCGGGAATCGTAACACTCTCTTTGAACGTTTTTGACAATTGGTGGTATTGCACTTGAGATAGACCTGAACAAGTTCCATGCTTTTCCCATTCGTGACTGTATAGCTTTGAACTGGGATAAAGACCCGGAAACTGTTGCTGCATTCTTGGGTTAAATGCTTCGGTAGTGCAGTTTTGTGGATAGCCGCGATCGTACTGGGGCCACAACCCATGCAGGACAAAGCCTAATTGCCGTCCTGCGCCGCATTGTTGAGGATCGCGGTTGCCATTCGTTGCACAGTAATCCGGCGACCAAGAAAGCGCCATCACATAATAATCGAATTGTCCTGGAACATTCCGAGTTTGCTGAGCAGGTTTGGGACGAGAAGGACGTGCTTCTGAAATCCCTGGAAGGGCGCAAATTCCAGCCAGCAGTAGAGCTGGAATAATGGCTTTTTTGAACATCGCTTTTCTGAACACAAAGAGTCCTTGTAGAATCAATTAGAGCAATCTGAATTTCGGAGCTTGAGAAGCAAACCGAGATTATTGTAGGTTAAAGCCTTAGTCCGATCGACTCAAATCTTGCTCTGTTCCACAGTTGCGACAGTAGGGTAAGTGCTTGTAAGTTGGCTGGTGGCAGTTGTGGCACTCTAAATTTTGATGATAGCCACAGTGCGGACAGTAGTTTTCATTGTGCTTCAAGGTTCTCGTACAGTTAAGACAGCGAGACTGTTGCACTAATGCAGAAGGCGGGAGTTTAGTCCGAACGGCAATCTTTTGGAAGAGCTTGATCAGGGCAAATCCTGCGATCGGAATGAGCAAAATATAGGCATAGCTCACCAGAAACAGCAATCCACCAAAAATCGCGCTGATGATATCGAACAAAAACTTGAATAATGCACCAACTTGCAGAAATTCAAAGATTTTCAGAATCAGCGGGATAAAGAAGATGATCAGCAAATGCCAGCTAATCAGTGCAACCAGTCCATAGCGTCTCCGCTCCGCAAACCGGTAGACCAATCCTGCACCAATCAACAGAGGCACAAGGAACAAGGCTTGAAAGGCGAGCTGAATGCTGGGATACCAGAAGGATGCTTGTTTATATCCCCGCTCAACCTCAGAGAACGCGCCATCATTTCTAAGAAAATTAAAAAACTCAACGCTTTCAGGTTTTGTGACTAATTCCGTTCTAAGCTTGGCAATCTCTCCTCTCAGTTGAGCAATCTGCTGATTGTTTTGCTCGAGTTGTGCTTTAGCTTTCTCGGCACCCACATTATTAATCGATTGGTCACGATCTTGTCCTGCAATCTTTTCCAGCAGCGTCGAATCGTATTGAGCGCGAATGGTGCGATTAGAATTCTCCAGATTGCCAATGCTGTTTTGTTTTTGGTCGATCGTTTTAATAAGCTTCTGGTTTGTAGGATTATCAACCTTGTCTTTCAGTCCTCCAAACGCTAGACAAGTCGGTGAAACACTTCCTAATCTTCCCTGATTCGCTTGCTGATATCGCTCCTGAAATCCCACCGATCGCGGCGATGTTTCTCCTGGAAATATCTCAGGAGAGTTATTCACCACGGCGCTACGAACTCTCTCGAAATCTTTGTTCTGTGCGGTAGAAGTTCGATAGTCGCGCCACTCCGAATAGCAGGGATAAGCCTCATTCGGGCTGATTGTCCAATTACTAATATCATTCAGACCCGTAAACACATTAACTAAAATGAAAATATCGATCAAAATGATCACAATCAAACTCACTGCATTCAGTGGTTGTTTGTTGATCGATCGAGTTCGCGTAAAAAATTGTTGTAGCGATCGCCGAAATCTTCTCAACATAATCTGTCTCATCGCCTGAATCGGGGATTATTCAGGTGAAGTGGTTAGAACACATCCCCGTTGTGCTTTCTCTATCTAAAAGGAGATGCAGACCAAAGAGGATCGGCAATGTGACAGGTTTCTAACTTGCCTAAGATTCAGAAAAGTGCGATCGCCCAAATTTAATTTCGATCCTGATGGGAATCGTAGTGCTTTCTTGAAATTTTTCGGCTTAAAAAATCTCGTTTGATAATCTCATAAGCTTGTTTATAAATCTGGAAATCAGTCGGTTTTTCAGGCTCTGGAATACTCTGCGTTACCGTGTGAAAGGCTTGAAACAGAGCATTCAATCCAGCGATCGCATCTTCAAGCGGAATTGCAGCGTGAAACCCATCTTTGCTGAATCGAGTTGCATAGACAAGCTGATGACGCTGTGCCAATTTCTCTAGCTTGTTTTCATGCACCAGTCGTGACACCTCGGTTATATTTGCACCGATTAATCGAGCTACTTTAGTTGCTGTTTCTTCGTCGGGGTTGCTTTGCTTGAGGCAAATCCACCCAAATCCCGCCCGCGAAATATTTACCTCTCTTGCAAGCTGGCTCATATTCGTCTGCGGATTTTCCTCTAAATACTGCAACACAAGCTGACCAAAAGCAGAGCACTCATCAGAATTTAGCTTTAATGAATTCATATTAATATCCAATCATTCCTATTGAGTACAACATCGAAACGAGTGTACTGATGTTCAGCGTAGGAATCCGGCATCAAAGCATCATCTGTCTATCGTGTCTATCTTAGGGCTTCGTTAGACGCATTTGGGGATCACACCACAGACTGGTGAATTGCGATCGCGCAACCTCTTTACTCTTAAGTAAAAGCACTCCGATTACTTAAGAAGAGAAGGAGGTAAATGTGAGTTTTTTTCAACAAGGGCGTAGATTTTTAACCGCGATCGCGCTCGTTCTTCTGTTAACACTAACAACCGCATGTGGTGGGACAGCAACGGCAAAACAACCCCCCGCTCAAGCGCAAAGCGATCGCACCAGTAGCTATGGACAACTTGCCTATGGCAATTCGTCTGCGGGTCAAGACTTTGGTACCTGGGTGATCAGTGCCAGTAAAGGCTTGATCAAGGATGCTTATGTGCGGGACAACAACAAGCTAGGGGTAGTGATTTCGCCTCAAGTTCGACCCAACGAAGTGAGAGACTTAGCTCGATCGCTGGCTCAAGGCTTCCACAAGAATTTTCCGAATCAAGATTTAACAGTTTTAGTTTATGCGCCTGATAAAAAGCTGATTCTGACTGCTCAATATGATGAGCAATCGAAGCAGATCCAGTATCAAGCTGGTTAGTAATTAATTGTGATTTGACTTAGGAGATAAAACAATGACAAGTAGTGATGCATACAAGCGTCAGGTGATGCAAGACTTAGCAGGCGGAAACAAAGAAAGCCTGGGAGATACAGACAGTTCGCAGGACTATCAAAACTTTGATGATTTTGCTCAAAGAACAACCCGCGATCAGCGCCATCAATTGTTCCAACGGTCTTTCCATCCCGATCGAGTCCCCACTCAGCAAATGGAACCCGAATTGCAAAAAGCGATCGCGCAAATTCAACCGAACGAGCGCGATGATGTTGCGCGTGAGTTCTTCAGCCATCTGAAAAAACGCGGTATTCACGATCGCGATTTAGAACATCAGCTGGGTCTTTCGACCCACCATCCTAGCCGGATGAGCGCGGATGATGTGAGTAAGCTAGCGAGTTTTGCGTACCACAACCATCCCGATATTTTCCAAGAAGTGTTGGCAGATCAGCCTGCGTTGGTGAAGTTTCTGAGTAATCCAATGGTAGGGGCAGCCCTCGGCGCGATCGCAGCGAAATGGTTCGGTCATCGCTAATCCCAATTCGATCCCCGAATCTATAACGATTCTGGTTGAGTTGTGAGCGCTAAAAATGAGCGCTAAAAAGAGTAGGGAGTAGGGATGTTGAAAAGGAAACGGCACTCTACTCCCCACTTCGCGACTGATTGAAGATCGTTATCTCTCTCAAGGTGGATAAATTTTCTATTGATCAATGCCTCCTTTAGCTGATGAGTTTGTCATTCAATTTAGTGTTAATTGAGTCTGTACGAACCTGTTCATTAATCAATCTCATTTTGGAATTTAAATATTATGGTTTTAGGTCATCAAAGCACCCCTATGAGCAACCACAAAAGAGCAGTTGGAATCTTCTCTAATCGCCGAGATGCAGAAAACGCGCTGCATGAGCTGAAGGCTTCAGGATTTAATATGGATCACGTTTCTGTGATTGCTCGTGATGCAGATCACGACAAGAACATTGCAGGCGCAGAGACAACCAAGCGCATGGGCAACAAAGCGGACAAAGGCGCAGGTGTTGGAGCCGTATCTGGCGGCGCATTGGGTGGCTTAACAGGCTTGCTCGTCGGCTTAGGAACTCTGGCGATTCCGGGCGTAGGCCCGATTATGTTGGCGGGTGCAGCCGCAACCACGCTGGCAACCGCAGCCGCAGGAACCGCGATCGGTGCAGCATCGGGTGGATTGCTTGGTGGCTTAGTTGGACTCGGAATTCCTGAACGTGAAGCTAAGATCTACAACGATCGCGTTCAGCAAGGCGACTATCTTGTGGTTGTGGATGGCACAGACGAAGAAATCCGACGTGCTGAAACAATCCTCAATCACCAAAATGGACTGCACGACTGGGCGGTTTATGATCAGCCCACGAATACTCATCAGGCTGCTGCCACGCCCGCAATGATGCCGCTCGAAAGCAGTGCCGCCTTGACCGATGCCCCGGTCGCAACCCAAAAGCGAGTTGAGACAGCGGCTCCGGTCGTCGCTCCCACCAGAATGGAAACGCCTGCAACACCCCTTGTCGATCGCACTCCTGCAACCGATGATGAAGCGGTTCGCTTGTACGAAGAACGCTTGATTGTAGACAAAGATCGCAATAAGACTGGAGAAGTCGCAATCGGTAAGCACATTGAAACCGAAACTCGTCAAGTCTCGGTTCCGATCGAGAAAGAGCGGGTTGTGATCGAGCGGATCACTCCGACCAACACAGAAGCGGTGGCAGGAAGCGATGCTTTTAGTAACGCAGAAATTCACGTAGAAGTGTACGAAGAAACTCCCGAAATTCAGAAGGAAGCTTTTGTGCGTGAGGAAGTGGTTGTTCGCAAGGAAGTGGTTCAAGAAACTCTTGCCGTCGAAGAAACCCTGCGTCGTGAAGAAATCGATGTCCACACCGAAGGCGAAGCGATCGTCGATCGTGATCTAGACCAACGTTAAATCAACATCAGGAGCGGGAAAGAATGCTCTCGCTCCTTAGCCAATTATTTTGTAAAGTCATGAAAAAAGTTACTCTTCTTTTCCTCAGTGGTCTGTTGGCTATTAGTACCGCAGCTTGCGGCCCTGCAAAAACGAGTAGTGAAGCACCTGATACCACCACAACAGCGCCAGACAGTCAAAACGTAGACAAACCTGCTGCACAAGCGAGTCAGAATGATGCGACTGACGAAACTCGCAGAAAGCAACTGAATTCCGATATTCGATCGCGGGAGCAGCGCAATCAAGCGATCGGCGATCCAAATGTAAGGGATGATAGTGACCTCGCGAGCGAAGTGCGATCGAAGCTCGAAGCCAATCTGCCAAACAGTGCATTAGCAGTAGATGCGAAAGATGGAAAGGTTACAGTGAGCGGTACAGTTGTGGATCAAAGCCAACTCGGTAAAATCGGCACTTTAGCTAGGCAGATTAACGGGGTCAAAGCCGTTGAACTCAAAGTTAAAACCAAGCAAGCAGCAAAGCCAGACGCTCCCAATCCTGATAGCAAAAACATAACGCAGGATCATACGACTAATAAAAACTAAACGCTTTTAGTCAGCAGCCCAGTGTTTCTAATACTCTGGGCTGTTCAAGATTGTTCACTAAGAATGATGGAATTGCCCTTTACAGCAGTCATCATTGTTAATTAAAGTTCTGCAATCTAAATTGATGGCACCCTCTAGCAAACCCACCCACAATTCTTTAAGCACCCGCAAAAGCAGCGCTGCAAACGTATTCGACTTCGGAAGAACGATCGCCCAAGGCTCGATCGGTTGGATCGGGCGTTTAAGCAGACGTGCAGGTCATGTCTTAGATTTTGTCGGGAACTTTCCACTCCTGCGAAATCCCATTGTCAGACGGTTCGCAGGTGTTCTGAAGCTAGAATGGCTGATTGGAATTAGCAATCAAGTTGACCTCGAAAAAGCCGAGGAAGCAGCGAAAAAACTTCAACGCCAATTTCCCGATGAAACTGCGGCGCAGATTGCACATCGTTTAATTGTCAAAAAAGCAGTACAAGCTGGAAGCACAGGTTTTGTCACAAGTATCCTTCCAGGGTTTGCAACAGCATTGTTAGCGCTCGATCTCGCTGCAACCACGGCACTACAAACTGCATTAGTGTATGAGATTGCAGCCGCTTACGGATTGAATCTGCGGGAGCCGGAGCGCAAAGGAGAAGTATTAGCAATTTTTGGTTTAGCGCTGGGTGGAAGCAATGCTTTAAAGGCAGGCTTAAGATTCTTGCGAAATGTGCCGTTTGCGGGAGCCGCGATCGGAGCTAGCACCAATGCGACGATTCTTTACTCCTTGGGCTATGCTGCCAGTCGATTTTATGAAGCAAAGCTGGCAAACAATGAACCCCAAACTGAAATACTCCAACGCATTCATCAGCAGAGCGAAAACTATCTCAATCTCGCCATCAATCAGCAAGCCATCATGGATCAAGTTCTTGCACAGATGCTGCTTGCTAGCTATCCAGGAAAAACCTGGGAGTCAATTCTTCCAGACTTGAAGACCCTACAGCTAGAACCTTCTTCGCTTAAAACAATCGAGACAAACCTACGATCGCCTCAACCGCTCGGCGCATTACTTGATCAGTTAAACTGCGATTTTGCTGCACCTTTGCTGGCTCAGTGTCGCCGCATTGCCGAAAGCAAAGACGGCATTTCTCCTCAAGAAGCGGAGGTGTTAAGTGCGATCGAGCAGCGATGCAACGCCCAACCTTTAAACGAAGTAGGACTTGCTACTTAGTACGGTGAGAGTACGTAAATCGATTTACGTACTCTCACCGTACTGCTTACAAATAATTAAATAATTAATCGTAATAACAGTGTTATTAAGGAAAATTTTTGAAATAGAGTGAAGCAATACCCTGCTTTTGCGCTGTTCGCAACTGTATTTTATTATTCTTCCATTATCCAAAATACTACTATTGAACTGTTTTAGCTTGATCTTGCTTTTATAATTCAGGACGATGCGATTTGGCAATCTACTCCGTTGAATTTCGGTCTTCTTTACAAAGAATTTACAGTAAGAAAAAGATAACGCTAGAGATCGCTTTAGGCTGGCGTTAAACCTTGCACTGTTAGATTAATTCTTATACATTGAACCGCATCAAGGTTGTGTCGCTTACTCATAGAGATAAGCTTGCTCAGGGCTGCAGGGGTGCGATCGAAGAATTTGAAAGTAAGAGTATCAGACAGAGCGATCCCTCATACATACAGCGGGTCTATTCCCTAGTGTCTGGATTGAACTTATGCCCAACTATGCCCAAACTTGGAGCGCAGAATTGTAAGCAAGGATCGCTCCCGCCATCTCAGATGGACTTCTACCATTTCGTACACGTACATTTCCTGACGAAGTGCTATGACATTGACTCACACGCTAAACAACATCCAAGTCGTTCGTGACCCTTTTCCCTACATCATCATCGATAACTTTCTAGACGATGACTTGGCTCACCAAATCGAGCGGAACTTTCCGAAGCCAGAGGAAATGCCACGTCACTCCCCAGATTATGGATTGCTAGATGGTTGGCACCTCAATCCCCGCCACCAAACGATCGTTCAACGCGCAAGCTCAAGAAGCTTGTTCAAGCTGCTTGAATCTCCAGAATTCAGGAAGTATATGCAAGAAGTTTTTGGGGTAGAGCAACCCTTATTCTGCGATCCGCTCTATCAGGGTGCCGGATTTTTAACCGCGAAAAAGGGGGGCGTACATAAAATCCACCGCGATCGCAATCGTCACTTAAACACCCACTTCTACCGTCGTCTCACCCTGCTCACTTACTTCAATCGAGGATGGCAACCTGGGTATGGCGGCGAACTGAACTTATGGGATAGGAAAATCAAGCAAAACGTGGTGATCGAGCCATTATTCAATCGCTGCGTTGTCTTTGAAAATACAAGATATGCTTTTCACAGTGTTTCTGATGTCACTTTGCCAGCGGGAATGACTCGTAAGGCAATCAATTTTTACTACTACACCGAACTTCCTGCGCCCGAAGAGCGCCATACACACATTCACGATACAGAGTTCTTTGCTGCTCCTGGAGAGAAGCTACAGTTTTGGAAATATGTAGCACTCACGCGCTTTCCGATCCTTTTGATTGATACTGCAATCAATCGCAATGAAGCGGCTGCTAGATTTTTACAAAAGACCGGACTACGATCGCTATATTTACGCACAGCCGCAGCAACATTAAAGATAGTTTCTCCGAAAAAGTATCAGAAGTTGCTCAAATCTAGCAGGTGGAACTTGTTCCAGAAGCCAGACTATCGATTGATCGAATATTGGAAGCGATACAACAATCAAGAAACTTTGCGAGATGGCTCAAAGCCCTAGAACTTTGAGGCTTTAATGCTGCTTAGAAGGGCGATCGCTCTAGTCCAAGCCTGATCGCCCTCTTTATCCTTAACCCAGCAGATTTTTCCGAGCGCGTTCCTGCCGCGATTCGGCTTCGTCCATCAGTTTGGCAAAGTCCTCGATCGCTTCTCCCGGATAATTCTCGAACACACGAGTCGAAAGCGAAATTCGTCCTCGCCCTTCATCCAAATCGACAATCATCGCTTTAATCACCTGTCCGACTTGCAGCAGCGAGGGAAGGGATTCGATGTAGTTCTTACTAATTTGATTGATGTGAAGTAGACCCGTTGTGCCATCAAATTCGGCAAACGCACCAAACGGCTTGAGACTGGTAATCGTTGCTTCGACCAGTTGACCCACTTCTAACTGGCTGAAGTTTGCCGCTCGTGCTGCCAGACGATTTGACAAAACGATTTTGTTGCGATCGCGATCCAGTTCCAAAAACGTCGCAGATAGTGTCTGCCCTTTCAGCGCATCGAGATTTTCGCGCTCGACTAAGTGCGATCGTGGAATAAAGCCTCGTAATCCTTGCACATCAACGGTAACACCACCTTTATTTGAGCCAGTCACCCGAACCTGTAAACTCTGATTGGTTGCCTGCAAATCCGCAAGCTGTTCCCAAACTTTCTGAAGTTCAAGCTGACGCAGAGAAATGGTCACGCGCCCATCGGCATCCTGTTCGCGCACAATGACGAATTCTCGCTCCTCATCCAACGGCAGCACTACTGACACATCCGTCACCCGTCGCACACTCGCTTCTTCGATCGGCAAAAACGCCGGAGATTTTCCTCCGATATCGACTAAAGCACCATCGCTTTCATAGCTAAACGCTTTACCCGTCACTCGTTTCCCCTTTTGAAACTCGTAATCGTGCTGCTCTAGAGCTTTAGCGAAATCTTCCATCGAAAAGGAAGCATTAGTCGATCGATCTGGCATTTCTACTGATTCCTGAAAAATACGATCGCCACTTAACTGGCTTTCTAATTCTAGTGCCTTAGTCTCGAAAATAACGTCTTAACTTGTTCCCAAGCATCCGCCGCCGCAGTTGAATTGTAGTCCGATCGCTGATCGCAAAAGAATCCATGTCCTGCGGGATAGCGAAAGACGCGATGATCAACGTGATGCTCTTTCAGCGCGGCTTCAATTTGGTCGATTTGGTCGATCGGGATCAGTGGATCTTGTGTACCGAAAAAAGCATACAGCGTTCCTTTAATTTCTGGCGTTCGAGCGATCGTTGGTTCTCCCCCGCCCGGTGTCATTGTCGCAATTCCCGCACCATAGAAGGAAGCGGTCACCTTGACTTCGGGCAACGTTGCTGCCAGATAGGCAACGTGCCCACCGAAGCAAAACCCGATCGTGCCCACTTCGTTAAAGCCTTTGGTTTGCAGAAACGCGATCGTCGCGCTCAAATCGCTCAGCAATTGATCCGCTGTCGTTTGATCCTTGTGAAATCGCCCAAGCTTGGTGCCTTCCTCGCTATATTCCACCTCAAATCCGGGTGCAGTTCGCTGAAAAATCGCGGGCGCGATCGCCAAGTAGCCCGCTTGCGCCAATCGCTTTGTCACTGCTTGAATATGCGAATTCACCCCGAAGATTTCTTGAATCACAATAATGGCAGACGATGCGGAAACATCCGGTTCGCTGATGTAGGCATCAATATCAAGCGAACCAGTTGAAAGTTTGATCCAGGAGGAATTCACGATCGCGTCTCACAACCCAACACTCTGTATTCTGAACGAAAAACGCAGCTCCAGATCGACGAAAATAGACCGTTCTAACTTTAACTACCGTGACAAATTCAAAAGAGCGATCAAAATATCGCAGGCTATACTGTCTCTATCAGGGTCAGCAGAATTGATGTCAAGCAGATAAAGTTGAGTTTATAGAAGCGGAAGTGATTGAGGAATAATGCGTTCTGATTTCAGTACGACCGATCGCAACCCCGAAGAAGTACCCAACTCATTGCCTCTCTCTTCTAAAATGAGGACAACGTTTGTGGGCTAATTAAAAGCACAACCACTAAAAGATTTTTCCAGTAAGATTCCATGATTGAGGTTTGAGGGCACGGGCATGGTGCAATTTCATATTCAGCCAGATAGCGATATCCCGGCATCAACTCAACTGTATAACCAGATTTTATTTGCGATCGCATCGCGGCAATTTCCACCCGGACATCGTTTACCCAGCACTCGACAACTGGCAATGCAAACCGGACTACACCGCAACACAATTAGCAAAGTGTATCGCCAACTAGAAGATGCAGGCGTGGTCGATGCTCAAGCGGGGTCTGGAATTTATGTGCGCGATCAAGGGCACGATACAGGGGCACACATCAAGTCTCCCCTGCTTGAACAATATCCCCAAGCCCACAAAATCATTCAATCTAGCTTGGATGAACTGGTCAAACAAGGCTGTTCACTCGGACAGGCGCGAGAATTATTTCTTGCAGAGATTGATTGGCGATTGCGGTGTAGCGCTTCAGTTCTCGTGACAGCTCCCCAACATGATTTGGCAAACGGGGAAGTTTTGATGCGGGAACTAGAGCGCGCTCTGGCAATTCCGATGCAGCTTGTGCCAATGGAAGAACTTGGACAAGTGCTAGATCAAACGCGATCGAGTACCGTCGTGACCAGTCGTTACTTTATCGCCCAAGCTGAAGCGATCGCGTCTCCGAAAGCAGCGCGAGTTATTCCGATCGATATCTACGATTTTGAGCAGGAATTGAAGCTGGTCAAAGTCATGCCAAAAGGCACTTGTTTAGGCATTGTCAGCCTGAGCGGTGGAACTGTCGGCGTAGCGGAGGTGATTATCCACAGCTTGCGCGGCGATGACCTGTTAGTCATGACCGCACAGATAGACGATCGCTATAAACTCAATGCAATGGTGAGAACGGCACAAACGATTTTCTGCTTTGATCAGGTAAGTTGTGCAAGCGTAAAAGCAACGATCTCAGCTTCTCGCGATGACATCATTCGCCCGCCTCAAGTCATCTGCTGCGAAAACTTTATTGTGGGCAAATCGATTAATCTACTGAGACGAGAGCTAGGTTTGGAATAAGGATTAGGCAATTCTGATGGGTAGAGCCAGCTTCAGAACCGTCATTTCCGATTGCTGGTTCACGATTAAATCTGCACCTAAATCAAATGCAAATCGCCGCAGCAATGCCAATCTCAGGCTAGAAATATTTTGTTCTTGCTGAAGCCCGATTTCGTTGCCGCTCTTCAAAGCACAATTGGCGGAGAGGCAAAACGTTTGCTGCTCAAGATCGATTTGTGTGTGGAGTTGAATCGGTAAATCAGGAGTCAACTGATTGAGATACAAGAGCATTTGACTCAGCGCTTTTTCCAGGGTGGGCAAGTGAACGAGCAGTTTGGGAACTGGGTCTAGAGTTTGTTTAAGCTGAATTACGATCGTGGTGTCTCGCGAAAATCGCTCGATTAAGAGCGCTAGCCAATCATGAATTTGCACTTCGGTCAGGGGTATCGCATCTGAAGAACTTGAAGAATTTTGAAACACGAGTAAATCGCTCACTAAGCGGAATTTTTCTTGCCACCCCTGCCGCAGAATGTTCAAGTATTGATCTAACCGTTGAACATGAGGGTTGGGAACGTCTGGATCGATCAGAGAAGCAACCCCGTGCTGCATTAGCTCGATCACCATTCGCATATTTGTTAGCGGTGTCCGCAGTTCGTGAGACAGCGCCTCAATAAATTCATCCTGGAGCGCCTTGAGCTGCCTCAGTTCCACAATCTGCGCTTGTGCAATCTGGTTTTGCTGGGCAGATTGATAGGCTCGGATCGCTTGGCTGACCAGTTGTCCGATCGCCTCGGCTTGAAACTCGCTCCAGCGCGGGTACTCTGACAGAATAATGCCGAATTCGCCGATCGTGCCGTGCTTTCCCTGAATGGGGCAGACAATCACTTGAGCCAGGGCGCGATAAATCGGCGGTAGGGTCTCTAGGGGTGGACAGAGCCAGCACTGGCGCTGAAACAGCCGCGAATAAAACGACGAGAATTTCGCAGTTTCTACCGTGCGCCGCAGCAGCGATCTCGGTTCCGCATCTTCAGCATTAAACTCCGCTGCGATCGTCGAAATCGCCGCGGCTGGGTCGTGAAAGGCAATCCAACTGTAGTGAAGGTTTAGCGTTTGCCCAATTTCTTGCAGCATCCACTGGAGAAATTCCGTTCGATCGGTATCGCACTGATCGAAAATACGCTGGCGGAGTCGATCAACCGCGATTGCAAATTGAAGCTGTTCAGTACGCTCTTTTAGCTGAGCGCTCAACAGCGATTGCGTGGTCTCCAGAATTTGCTTTTGGGCATCTAGACTCGACTCGCGCTGGCAGCGATCGCTCATATCCTGAAACACCATAACGCCACCAATAATCTCCCCATCTCGGTTGCGAATTGGAGAGGCACTGTCACCGACAGGGCGCTTTGTTCCGTCGCGCGATCGTAAAACTGCACGAGCGGGCAATGTAATTGTATCACCCTGGCATAAAGCTGCCAGAATCGGGTTGTTGATGGGCGCTCCGGTCTCTTCATCGATTAGATCCAGTACTCGTCCTGCAAATTCTCCCAAGGCTTGCTCCTGCGTCCAGCCTGTGAAGAACTCGGCAGCAGGATTCATGAACGTGATGAATCCATCGACATCGGTGGCGAGCGTGGCATCCCCAATGCTAACTAAGGTGGTAGCATACCATTGCTGGACATCCTTAAGAGCCGCTTCCATCTGGTGACGACGCAGGGCAACCTGAATCGTGGTGTGCAAATCTGCTTCGTGAAACGGTTTAATCAAGTAGCCGAACGGAGAGGTTTCGGTGGCACGTCTGAGCGTGTATTCGTCTGCGTGAGCCGTGAGATAAACAACGGGAAGATTCAGCTTGAGATAGAGATATTCTGCCGCAGAAACGCCGTCGCTTTTTCCCTGCAAGCAAATATCCATCAAGACCAAATCCGGGCGCTGGGTGGTGGCAATCTGGATTGCCTGACGGGCACTGGTTGCGATCGCAATCACCTGGTATCCAAATGTTTGCAATACTTCCTGCACGTGCCAAGCGACAACGCTTTCGTCTTCGACCACAAGGATTCTTTTCACGCTCACCGTTCTCACTTCTTAATTCGCTCTTATTGTAGGCTCTGTTGAGATATTTTAAGCAACAGATTTAAGCACAATTGAATGTGACATTGAACCGAGTTTTTTGAGCTTTTTCAACTGTAATCTGAGCATTTAATTGATTCGCTAAAGCATTCACTAAGCGTAACCCCATCGATCGAATTTCCTGTAGCTCAAAACTTTCAGGAAGAATTTTTCCGTCATTTTCTACGATTAAGCAAACCTTAGAAGAATCATGGTTCAAGATGACGGTTACTTCTCCGATTTCTTCATCCATAAATCCATGCTTCAAAGCGTTGGTCATCAGTTCATTCAGGATTAGACCACATGGAATTGCTTTCTCTAGGCTGACTACGATATTTGGCTGAACTTGAACCAATAAATTTACGCGCTCTGGCTGAATTCGATACGTGTTGAATAAACTCAGCGTCAAAGATTGTACGTATTCTGAGAGGTTGACATTGGCAAAATCTTCAGAGCGGTATAAAGTATCGTGAACTAATGCCATCGAACTAATCCGGCTTTGACTATCCTTGAAAATTTGTTTTACTTCAGGATCTTGAATGCGCTGTGCTTGTAAATAAATTAAGCTCGAAATAATTTGCAAATTGTTTTTGACGCGATGATGAATTTCTTTGAGTAATGCTTCTTTTTCTTGTAGAGACGCTTGGACTTTGGCTTCTGCTAGCTTCTGAATAGTAATGTCTTCGATCGTTCCGGTATGCCCAATTAACTCGTTCTGTTCTGAAAACATCGGAGCAGTTCTGACATGCAACCATCGGATTTCTTGAGCCGAGGTAATAACCCGGAATTGCTCAGTGTGAGGTCGCTCTGCCTTGGCATCTTCGATCCAGCGAGGCAAGATCCGATCGCGATCTTCGGGATGCACATACTTTAGCCAGCGATCTCCAATACTTTCTTCGAGCGTATGTCCGACAATTTCTTCGCAACGGGAATTGATGTAGGTACACTGTCCCTGCACATTACAGCTAAAAATGCCAAAGGGTAGACAGGCACTAAGTGCTAACCATTGTTCTTCGGTTTGGTGGGTTGCGATCAGCAGCGACGCAGAGTGTGGATTGAGCAGAGTTTCGAGTTGAACAAGGACAGTCGAGAGAGAGTGATCGATCGCGGGTTGAACGGGTTGCGGCAGAGCAGTGATCGATCGCTGAAACGCCTGAGCTTGTGCTTTAAAGGCACGAATGCGTAATTCTAGCTCAGGAGGATTCGGGTCTAAAGTCTCGTCCATGTGACATGAATCCCAGGGGTCATAGCAAACTTTATCAGAGATTTAGCCCGATATTTGAGCTTAGCGGCAGGCTTTAACTTGAAAGAGAGAGCTGAGCTATATCGACACCCCACTCTCCACTCCCCACTTCATTTCGGATTGCTATACCTCCGCTTCTGTTGGAGAACCGATTAAAGGGTGCAGTTTTCTCTTTCTTAAATAGTACGCACGCTAGGTAATCCTCGCATATGAGCATTCTAGTTAAAATATTTAGCGCACTAAATAAACAGGTATATCAATACTCCTTAGCTCTAATCTGTCCATCGCTTCACTGTGAGATTTCCAATGAAAGCTGCCTCGTTAAACGATTATCAACCCAAATACATCTGAGATCTCCCAATGGGATCGCTGCAGGTACATTCGGCTAATTCTATTGGCAATTTTCCTCGGCACATCAATCGACGGATAATGCGACTGTTACTGGAAATATTCGCTCGATCGGCTCACGAGTTTCAGGAACGGTCGAGCAAGTGTTTGTTGAGGAAAACCAGGAAGTTAAGACGGGACAACCCCTAATTCAACTAGAGCAGCGTAAACCACTCCCTCCATACCCTAAGCGGGTATGGAGGGAGTGGTTTACTTCCTGTGAAACTTAAAAATTACAGTCCGGTTTCAGGATCAACCTCAGCCACAGTTGGATCAACGCCCATCGGTGCAACATAGTCTCTGAAGAAGGTGATTTGTTGTTCAAACTCCATTTGCTTCACGCGATCAAGCAAAGACTGTGCCTCTTCTGCAAGCTGATATCCTGGCGGCATGGGGATGATCGTTGCATTTTCCATACCCTGCGCCAACAAGTACCAGACGAGCAGCTTGGTTGTATCACCCAGTGCGCCATATTCGCGAGTGAGTTGGGTGTTGCGGCGGCAAATCAAATCGCGCTGTACGTTTAATTGTTCTTCGTGGGGGAGTTCTTTAATTTGGTTGAAGATACCTTCTGCGATCGCGGGCGAAACGGTGCTTGCACCAGGTGCGGCTGGTGTGATCGCACCGCCCATTTCCTTGTAAATAAACCAGAACAACGCAAGCTGAGTATCAGCATCTAATTGCTGAAACGCTTCGACTAAATCGTTTGCGGTTCCCGAAGTTGTATAGGTCATAAAGTAGTTACCAATTCGACCTCCAAACCGTAGCAAGACGAACTGTTTTACTCGACCTGCCAGAGATAGACCGCTGAACCTAGCTACAGACAGAGGTAGCATGGTTTAAATTTCTCAGGATTGCAAGTTTCCCTTTGAACAAACACTATTAATAAAGAAGATAATAAAGAAGAGTTCAATCGCACGATCGTTGAAACTGTCTCATTCTGATCAAAAAGAATTTCCAGTAATCCATCAGTCTGGCGTGATTCCGTACCGTATTCAATCGGGTAACATTGAGGTGCTCTTAGTTACTACAACTAAACGGAGTTCCGCCAAAAACGTCGATCGTTGGAGCATTCCCAAGGGCTGGATTGAACCGTTCATGTCCGCGGCGGACTCGGCAGCAAAAGAAGCTTACGAAGAAGCAGGAGTTCGCGGTTTAGTCAAAACTCCGGCGATCGGAGACTATCAGCGCCGAAAGCTAGGGCTGCCTTGTCGAGTCGAAGTCTTTCTCATGCAAGTTGAAGTCGTTCTCGAAGATTGGGCAGAAGCGAAAGTCAGAAAGCGGCGCTGGTTTAGCGTTTTACAAGCAATCAAAAAGGTGCAACATCCTCAACTCAAACGGCTGCTTGCCCAACTGCCGGAAATGCTCTCCCCTAATGCAGAAGGCGTGAGCAAGAGCAGAGAGCTAGAGTAGAACACCTATGATTGAAGTAGTGATATGACTAAGAAAAAATCTAAAAAGAAACACAATAAAAAAGCTAAAGACAAAGAGACTAAAGATCAAAAGAATCAGACCCGCTTAGATAGCGCTGGACAAAGCATCAAGACTGCGGGCATGGTGATGGCGAGTGTGCTGCTTGGACAGATTATAGAAGCGGCGATCGAACGCCTCCTGCAAAAGTTTCCTGCTCATGCTCCTTTGCCTGCAACGGCTGAGAACGGCAGCAATGGTCAAGAACTTCCTCATACTATCGCGCATCCAGTAGAGCAACCTGGAATGACCCTAGCCTCCGGGATGGGAGCTTCGCCACTGGGTGTACAAGATGTGATTGAGGCAGTTCGCGATGCTGTTCGAGACGTGGCACCAACACTAGACGACGTGGTGGATACGCTTAAAGTGGGGACTTGGCGATCGGTACAGCAGGCAGTTGGAACAGCAGGTAACACGACGATGACAGCAGTTGAGGGTGCGGTTTCAGGTGCGAAAACTTTGATCGATAAATTGCATCCTACTGAACCTGTGGCATCTAAAAAACCGGGCAAAAAGAAGCGCAAAGATAAGAAAAAGTAAGCATAGATGCCAAACTGCTGTTCTTCTAATGGAGTTGAGGAGAACATCTGTTAGCGATGTTACAGAAGTCATTTTCGACCTGCTTAGAGGCTCTTGTAAAGATTAAGTAGCAATGGAAAATAAGACTGAAAAGCGCGATCGCTGACTGAGCAAATTAGTCGTATTCTAGATCTATGGATCAACGTGATTGAATGGCTCTTCTGACGGAAATCTTTGGAAAGCCAT